>JAKJEN010000081.1:0-5212 GCA_022705405.1 Planctomycetota bacterium
GCACCTGATAGAGAGGAATTAGATCCGCCCCAAACATATACGCACCCGACAGGACAAAATCACGGGCCGGCTTGCCGTCCTGAAAAACCTGAAATTTCAACGCCAGTTCCCTTTCAAACTGCACTTTTTCTGAAATTTCCGTCCTCATCGTCAAGGATTTAACCCTGCAAAGGCAAAGACGGAAACCCAGATATCACCGGATCAGTTTTCGATAAACGGCAGGATTATAGCATATTTGTACGCCTCTGCAAATTATTCTTTCTTTGCCCCAAAACCGGCCTGCTGTCAAAAATCGACGCCGAAAATAGACCCAAAACCGCTTGTTTTTGAAGGGTAAAATCCGTTATGGCCATCCTTAGTACAAAAACACAAACTTCTTGACCCCGTCGACGGCCGATGGTACCTTGTCCTATCTTTGCGAAAGGGATAACCGAATGGAATTTACGCTGGACTGGATACTAAAAGCCGCCGCTGCAGTCGGTTTTATTTATATCATACTCAGCTTGTTTAATGTCCACTGGCTTCTCCGTCTGCGGATCCTCGGATCTATGGCCGTCGGAGCCATACTGATTGGCTTTTTGCTTTGGCCCCGAATTGCGCCTGTCGATCCCTTTGGCCCTGTCACTCTTTTCGGCGGCTTGTTTTCTCCATCAGATGTGATTCTATCTGCCCTGGCCGCCCTGATCGCCGGCGCCGGCGGCTGTCTGATTGCCTATCCTTTCGGCAATGTCATCGGTCTGCTGGCCGTTCCCGCCGGTCTGACGGTCTGGGCGCTTCGCGGAGGAACCATGCGGCTCCTTCTCTTATCCCATTCCACCGTCCAGCAGCGGTTGGAAATCTATCATTTCCTGCGGCTGGAACCCCTCTTCTGGATAGCCCTTCTCCTTTTCGGCGCTGCCGGAGTCTGGCTCGCCAGTAAAGTAATCCAGCCAAAAATCGATATCCTGACTCAGGATCCCCAAAAATCGAACTCCAATCGGACTTCTATGATCGTTGCGGTTTTGGCATCTGTGGTAATCGTCATGTTAACAATCGGTCTGTTCGCCCAGGATGTCAGTTACCCTGATGCCCAGATTGGAAAAGTCACCGGTCAGCCCGGAACACGACAAGTCGCTTTTGCTGTCCTGGCTTCTTTTGCTTTGGCCGGATTTCTTATTAAGTTATTCCTTGACTGCGATCATTATCTGGCAGTGGCAGCAGGTCCCATCCTATACTTTTTCGTCATCTCAAAAACTTGCAATCCCCAAATGATGCAGTATATGAGCGAGAACTGGGCCATTGCCTATTTCCCCAACGCCCTCAGTGCAATCCTTCCGATTCAGCTTATCGCAGTAGCTCCCATCGGCGCTTTGGCGGGTCAATGGCTGGCAGTAAAAATAAATCCGCAAAACAAACTCTATAAAGTCCGATAACTAAAAATTTTTTCTCAAATTGAATATTAAGTTCAAGCTAAAGAAATTCATTTAACTCTTTTTATTGACAAGTTTTATGTCAATATCATCTGCTTCCCGTGTGATTTTTTATTTGTCTTAAAAAAAACTCCTATGATGGCGATCTGAAAAAGCCGAAAACATCTATACCTGTACAAGAGTTTTTCTCGGCCATTACGCCACAGGCGTCGTAAAAGTAAATAGGGATTGGAATGCTTTTTATTGTAAGCACTTAGGCAAAAGCAGACCGGCCGGAACCAAATAAAAAGGAGTTTTTAAAAATGTTGGTCCTGAGCAGACAAAAAGATGAATCGATCATGATAGGCAACGATGTGGAAATTACCATCGTGGATGTCCGCGGAGATAAGGTTCGTCTGGGAATCAGCGCTCCTCGAAGCATAGAAGTGCATCGTAAGGAGATTTATCTGGCCATTCAGAAAGAAAAAGCCCAACGCGGTTCAGATGATTCCCAAGAAACCCCAAAAACCATCAAGCACTCCTGAAAAACGTCTCGATTTATTTCTGCCTGCCGGTTCTGCAACACTCATGGCGGGCCTTCTTTTAATCATTTTTATTTTTCTTGACTTCCGTGCCGAAAACTATCATTTATCCGTATAAATTTCCCTTTTCATCTACATAGACTTTGGCGCGGGCCTGGTTCAGCATCGCCAGCGCCTTTTGCAGATGTTCCGGCTGAGGCACCTGAAACAGTCGACCACACCGGAGACAACGCTTTCGCTTATCTGCATCTTCCAGAGCCAGTTCCATTTCATGCCGGCATTGAGGGCATTTGGCCAACAGCCGCATCGGGGCCTCCTCACCTTCCGCTTTTTATAGACATACGCTTGGTTTTTTTGACAACTGTACGGCTTGATATTTGTAGATCATGATCTTGATACTATAGAAAAAAGATGGCCTGGTAAAACCGATTTGCCAAAACATATCCCTCCATATATAAATTCTTTACACTTTCTTTTTTCGTCTTAGAGTTGGAACTTATTTTACTTTACTTGCTGCACCTTACTTTTTCAATAGTAAAATTCCGGCCGAACTCTGAATCTGGGTTCAGAAATCCGGTCAATTTGGGTTCTCTTCTGCCTCCTTCCTTTTGGGAACCTCTATGAAGCGAAGGCGGATCTTGCAATTCCGATCTTTTGGCCCGTGCCTTACACAGAGGTCTTACTATTGGACTGTTCTTAGAGAGTGCCTTGAAGGTATAGTCCTTGCCTCATTCTATACTTTTCGGTATTTCAAAAATAAATTGTACGAATTCGACGGATATTGTAGTATAACATTTCTGAAGAAACTTACGAAATATGAAGATCACAACCTATAACGCCAACTCGATTCGCAGTCGAATTGAGATTTTGCTGCGATGGCTCGAGGCAAACCGACCGGATGTTCTCTGTGTGCAGGAAACCAAGGTTCAGGACGACCAGTTCCCGCTGGAGGCCTTTTCAGGCAGCGGGTATGAGATTATCTTTCGGGGTCAAAAGAAATACAACGGCGTGGCCATCTTCAGCCGTCGGCCGCTCACTGAAATCGAGTGGCAGCTGCCGGATGATCCCTTGGTCCAGGCCCGATTCCTAAAGGCCAAAGCAGGCAAGGTGGTGATTGTCAATACCTATATTCCGCAGGGCCAGGAAAGAGATTCTGAAAAATTTCAGTATAAACTTGAGTATTTCCGCCTGCTGAAAGACTATTTCAAGTCGCGTTTTGATCCAAAAGAAAAAATCCTCTGGTGCGGGGATCTTAACGTTGCACGCGAAGCGATTGACGTGCATGACCCAAAGGGGCTTTGGGGGCATGTCTGCTACTGCAAACCCGTTCAGGATGCGCTGGAAGATGTAATGAAATGGGGATTTGTAGACGTGTTTCGTCTTTTTCATCAGGGGCCTGGCCATTATACATTCTGGGATTATCGTGTCCATAACTCCCCAAATCTAAATATAGGGTGGCGACTGGACTATCTAATGGCAACTGACTCATTGGCTAAGACGTGTTCGGATTGTAGTATTGATGTAGAGGCCCGAATGGGAGAAAAGACCAGCGACCATACATTTTTAACCGCCCAGTTTGACTTATAGGGCTTTACTTTACCCATTTTCAATTAAAAACAGACAAAAATGTGGCAATCTGGAAGAATAAATTTTTTTCGGTAAAAAATAAGATTTTGACGATATATTAATAGAGTATTTTTACAGGAAAATAGAAGAGAAGTTACGTCGATAAATTGAAGATATCGCTCAAGAGGTGAGCGCTGCAATATATGGTTCCATTCGAGATTTCATACGAAGATTTTCGGCATCTCATCGCCAGCCGATCGATAGCCCTTCTTCGGGTTTCTTCGTTTTTAGAGGTTCACGGGCATTCTCATCGCATCCTGACAAGGCCCCTTGTCGGCGAGCTTTTATTCCAGTCCACGCAATTGGAAGAACTTCTGGACTCATACGGCGCCCGCAATAATTCCCGATGGGAGCGATTTCGATCGCTGACGGCAGCGATCAAACTGTTTTCGTATGTCAGTTATGAGCTGCTTCACATTCAGCACAGCATCCCGGCCTACCGCCTTCTGGATATCGGAGAGGATTTTGCCCAGCGTACAGCCGAAACCATTGATTTTACCGAGGCGATTCTTGTGGAGGCCACCCGCCGATTGCTGGTTGAAGCCCGGGCGCTGGGACTGCCGGTTCATGCCGTGGATCTCCCGAGGGAATACTATAGCGAGCGGCTTCCGCCGGGGCGTCTTCCGCACGATCTGGATTTGCGGAAACTGGAAACGGTATCCAGGACTCTTACCTTGCTGGCTACTTCCTTTCTGAATCTGTCGGCCGAGTGCAAGCAGGCCCTTCCAAAAGGGCAGGCGGCCTTTGATTCGCTTTTGTATGAATATATCGGGCCGGTCAGCGAGGATAAACTTCGATCTTTTGAACTTCGGTTCCACAATCTGCAATCCTTATACGACACGTATGTCTCTACAACGGAAACGGAAAGGATCGACCCGGAGATTCCGGTTCTTCGCGGACACATCAGCGTTGTGCTTCATCTGCTGCGAACGGCGCGGGACTTTGCCCATCACATTGAACGGCATGCCGGTCCGATTCGCGACCATCTTTCGCTTGGCCGCAAGCGGCTTGTGGAGCCGGAAATTCTGCTGGGGGTTATGCTGAACTATTCAATCCACTTTGTAGTGCGATATTTAACCTGTGCGGAAGACCTCTGCCGAAATATGCTCGGCCGATATACGGAAATCATTACAATCGAAGTGCCGGTGCCGCCCTACCGGGGATTCCATGTCCGCCCTTCCACTCTGATTGCCAATATCGTACTGCATTACGGCAGCCAGGTGACGATGGAACTGGACGGAAAAACCTACGACGCCAAACTGCCGCTGGATCTGTTCCGTGCCAATGAGGAGATCAACGCACACAAACGCCTGGATATTGCCAACGCCCTGCTGGGGATGAATCTGGTTCCTGAAAGCATTGAAGAACAGGATATTCATACGTTTATCCGATCGGTTCTGATGACGCTTTCGGAACACGACAAGCTGATCCTTTATGAAAAGCCCCTGCAGATTGAAGTATCCAACGCCCGCGCCGGAGCCCCCTTGCTCCAGCAGATCACAGATGAAATTGCCCGCCTCCAGGTGACCGGTAAAATTGACATTATTACTCAGACCAAGGTCCGCTTTATCGGAGACAAGCGTGTTCTTGAAGACATTCGACTCCTGGCCGAACACGGCTACGGAGAGGATCTGTCCGGCAACAACATCCCGCTTC
>JAKJEN010000081.1:5273-11929 GCA_022705405.1 Planctomycetota bacterium
ATAACCGACTGCGATCTTACGGCAATTGCGGCTGATTGGGATCTTTTGGTTCCTCTTTCGGCTGAGGAATATCTTCAATCTGATCTGCCAGAGAACGCGTCATTTCATCGGCTTTGTATGAGGGAATTATATAAACCCATCCCGAATGCCTGGCTGTAAAGGTTTCTGCATTTTTCTTCGCCAAAAACAGAGCTTCTCGCTGACGCAGCTGTTCTTCGGATTCAACCTGCTGCTGGACTTGGGGTTCGGGGCCTGTATAGCGGGCGGAAAGACGGATGTAATTTTTCTGTCCATTTCTTGCCAGCCGTGCCGTATAAACCAAATGATCGTTCAATTCACAAACATAAGAGTGGTTAAACTCCAAACTCGGCGTTGAGGCGCTGGACAGGACATCCTCCATTCGCACAGACGTCAGCGAACCAAATGTAGAACGGGCATTTGACTGTCGAATCTGCTTTTGAGGCGGCAATTCAACTAATAGCACATCCGTACTGTCGGGGACAGGTTTTAGCGTATAGGCGGTCTGATTGGGATCGGTTACGGTAACCTGATCGATTTTCTGTCGATCCACTTGCAGAATCTGCGAATCGATATAGTCGATTGATCGTGTGGAGATATAAGGGGCATCTGTCAATCGCCAGGCCTGATTCGAATTGGCCAAACGGACTGGGGTGGAAGAGGAATTTTCATCTCTGTCGGTATCTGCAATCAACAGGCCGACAAGGGCTTTCTCCTGCTCGCCGAAAAAAGTGATTTCATACCGCGCCGTATCGGAGGTCAGGCCCAGATGGGCGTGGTTTTCCGAGTTGGCGGTAATGAGGGCATCGGAAGTAATGCGAATATCCAGGCAGTCGGAAATAAGGGAGTTCACCTTTCGCAGATTCGCCGGATAGTTTTCCTTGCTGGCGACAACAAAGGCCGTTTCTTTTCGGCGCAGCCGAACCGGTTCAGAATCCCTGGATTTTATCTCAATGGACTGCACCTGATCAACATCCAGTCCTTCAATCAGGGGCGCCAGAGTAATTTGCGGCGGCGTAAAAGTCCGGCTGATACGGGACTGGAGGACCGCCAAGGCGGCAACTGCCACCGCAATGATTCCCAATACGGCAAGTTTTTTATCACTCATCTTGCATACCTTCCGATGAAAACATGTGCGTCTGTTCAGGGTTCTCTTATATGATGGATATAATATCTGCGTTTGAGGCCGCGGTAGAGACCAAGTCCCACCGCTATCAGCAGCACAAAGAGCGGGCCGGGAAGAGTGCAGAAGTTGCGAAGACGATTTTTGAGGGCCTCTTTATCGGCCACCTTTTTCATCTTCACATCCCGAAGGCGCATTTCGGCTTCGTGAAGTTTGACTTCAATTTCTTTCTTTTCGTTGAGAATGGTTTTATTAATCAGTTCCTGCTCTTTATTTTCAAGAGAAGAAAGTTTTTCATTCAATTGAGATTGAAAGCCCTTGATTTCAGCCATAATACGCGATTCTTCCGCCGAGGTCTTCTCTTCGGCGGCTTTTTCGATCTGATCCACTCGGGTAAAGGGGCGTTTGTAATTACCGCGCGAGCGAAGACTGATCAAATCTGTCGAGCCGGACAATTCCTCCAGGGCATTGAGTACAAAGGCGGAGTTGCTGCCGACAACCGCCAGGCCGAACATCGTCTGTTGATAAGCCAGTGCATCGCTTAAAAAATCCACATCTGCCACAACCACCACCGCAGCGGGCTGGCGTGCAACGGCCAGATGCTCTGTGTGTTTTTCTTCTTTTGGGGTCTCGCCGTTTTTTGAATCTTCCGACTGTTCCGACTTCGGCGGTCCGTCGGGAAAGGCGGTATGAAAACTTCCTGTGACCCGATAGGCCAGTACCTGGGGCGAAGTGCCGTCCCGAAAACGGCGAAGAATTTCAGCATAGTCGGGAACTCTGAGTTCATAAGGGCTTGAAACAGTCCAGGCATTGCCCTGGGACGTGGTCAACATCAGCGGAGTGTATTGAATATCCGCAGGAAGATTTTCAGTCTCTGTCGTCTTATTGAGAACGCCCGGAAACCAGAAAGTCACCTCTCCGAGATCTGCCGACATAGGAATCTCCTTATTAAAACAATTCCGATCGGCAGTCAACTTCATGTAGGGAAGAATCTTCTCCGGCCGCTGATTCGGCGATGGCGCGCCAATGCCGGCCAGTACACGATCTCCCGCAAAGGTGTTTTCCGGCATTGTCAGCCCCCAGGCCCTCAATAAATCCGGCATCGCAGAGGCCGCCTGGTGGTCCATGCCGTACTGTGCCATCGCAGGATTCGGTCGATCGACCACCGAGAACGGATCCAGAGCAACGACAGCCCGTCCGCCGCGAAGCACGTACTGGTCGATGGCGTAGCGGGTTTTGTCCGGAAGATCCTTGGGATGAATGACCAGCAGCAGGTCAATATCTTTGATTTCATCGGCATCCGGTGCGATTGTTGTGACCTCTTTGTACATTTCCTTGATCTGCCGGATGATTCCCCAGGCGGGCTTGGGCTGCTGGTTCTGCATCCGCATCATGGCGGCCATGTAGCCGGAGACATCATCGCCCATAATCGGCAGCGAACTAAGCACGCCGATCCGCGTTTTGGGAGGGTTGACGGCCGTATCGATCAGATAGGAAATATCATATTCAATAAACGTTTCGCGATCCGGAGAGAAAAAGGGGATTGTTTTGGTGACGCCAAGTTCTGTTTGAAGAACCAGCCCAAAGAAAAAGTTTTCCTCCTCTGTGATAGAGAAACGGCGCAACCCGTATCGGATCGCAGCCAGTTCCTCCTGTGAGTAAGGACGCGGATCGATAATCTCCAGATTGATCATTTTTCCGGAATGGTTTACATATTCCTCCAGCAGCGCCTTGACATATTCATAATAAGAATTGAAAAATCGGATCTGATCCGGGGCGCTGAGCGTAGCGGTTTTTGTGTAATACAGTCGAAGGGTTAGGGGCTGCTGGATCGATTTTAGAATATTTCGTGTTCCCTGAGAAAGGGTGTATAATTTCTGGTCTGTCAAATCCAGCCGCCAGGATCGGGTCAGGCGGTCGATAATTCCGATCACCGAGACAGCCGCTACCAGAACAAAAAATACAGCGATAATAAGACGAAACGTTCGATTCATCAGTTTGCCTTCCTTTCTTCCAAAACAAGCGTCGACGCATAAATCCAGGCGGCGATCAGAATCAGAAAATAGGCCAGATCCCGGGCGGCAATCACGCCGCGCTGAATGGCATCAAAACGGGCCTGAAAACTGAGCGCTTCCATTATTTTTCCAAGCGCCGGCGAAACAGAGGCGGACAGGTATTCGAGCGTAGAGGGCATTCCGGCGTAAATCAAAATTCCGCAGGCGGCTACGGAAAGGATAAAACTAATGACCTGATTTTTAGTAAGAGCCGAGAAAAAGGATCCAATCGCCAGAAAACCGCCCGCCATCAAAAATGCGCCGAGATAACCGGCCGCAATCAGTCCGGGGTCGGGACTGCCCAGATAGGCCACTGTCGCCGGCAGCGGAAACGTCAGCAACTGAGCAATGGTTAAAAAGGCCCAAGCGGCAAAAAATTTACCAAGGACGGCTTGAGGGATTGTAATCGGCAGAGTCAGGAGCAGTTCAATCGAGCCGGTTTTTCGCTCCTCAGCCCACAGACGCATAGCCGCCGCAGGAACCATAAAGATAAACAGCAGAGGCAGAGCTTTGAAGAAAAGGGTCAGATCTGCCTGTCGCATCTCAAAGAATCCGTCGCGAAACGGAAGATAACCGGCAAAAAATAAGAAGATAACCAAAAATACATACGCCACAGGAGTTGAAAAGTATCCTTTTAATTCCCGTTTAAATACCGCACAAAAGCCATTCATTTTATACTCCCTGGAAGTTATCAAGATTCCGCAGATTGATTATGCGGATTTCTTTCCTACCGTTATTTTACGAAATACTTCTTCAAGAGTTCCCTGGTAGTCTTGCTGAAGCCGGCTGGGAGTCGAATCGGCCAGAATCCTGCCTCGCGAGATAATGATCGTCCGATTACAGACCAACTCAACTTCTTCAAGAATATGCGTGGAGACGATGATGCATTTTTCTTTTGCCATCTGCTGAATCAGACGGCGAACCTCGTGCTTTTGATTCGGATCCAGGCCGTCGGTGGGCTCATCAAGAATGAGTACCTGAGGATCATGAATGAGCGCCTGGGCCAGCCCGAGACGCCGCTTGTAACCTTTCGAGAGGGTATCGATAGTCTGGTGATAAACCGAATCAATCGAGCACAGAGGTATGATCCTGTCCAAGGCATCGACGCGGGCAGCCCCCTTGATCCGCCTGGCATCACAGACAAAACGCAGAAAGCCGGCCACTGTCATTTCCGGATAGGCCGGGGCATTCTCTGCCAAATATCCAATCGAACGCCGCACAGCAAGGGGATCTTGGAGAATATCATTGCCGCAAATTTTTGCCGTCCCGCTGTCGGCGGCAAGAAAGCAGGCAAGTATTTTCATGGCGGTGCTTTTGCCTGCTCCGTTGGGACCGAGAAAACCGAGAACATCCCCTTTCCGGGCAGAAAAAGAAATCCCATCTACCGCTGTAATAGGACCAAATCTGCGGGTTAATCCTTGAACCTCAATCATACTGTTTCTCCATTATTGTAAACATTTGACCGGGCTTGAGACCGTCGCAGGCGGACTCTTTCTTATATGATTATCAAATTGATTGAACCTTATTTACTGATTTTGAAAAGATTGTCAAGACTTATTCATTTTTTTTTGCTAAAAAAATAATCGGACAGGCAATCTCTTGAAACTTATAGAAATAAAAAAAGGGCTGCCCGGCTCTGATAGTCCGGACAGCCCTGGTTTTCATTGTCATAGCGTCTGTTATGGGGCGGGCGCTATGGGATAGTTAGGACAATTGCCGGCATTTTGACCCGCCGTACAGGTCCTGCTGGGAGCTGTCTGATTCTGGTTGGGCGATCGATCTCGAACAAGGATGTAGTAATCATAGTACGCCGAAGATACATAGACAGGCGCCCAGTATTCGTTCGGGAGCCGTTCCGTACCATCCGGATCAATGACACCGACGACATTATCTTCATTCTGCCATCCGCTGCTCAAACTCGGGAAGGTCACGCAAACAAATCTGTATTCAACGCCGCTGTCATCATCGGCTTCCACCGCCCGCATGTAGTGATACCATACATCATACTGCAGATGGCTTGGCCAAACCTCCCATTGTGCCGGACTGGGTGTCGGAGGCGCGGTGTCCGCTTCAACCGTACTGGCCGCATACACAGCTGACGGCTGGGTTTCCATTACGACATAAGTCTTTCCGGAACCGGTTTCTCGGAAGATCAGCTGCGTAAAGACGCGGTAATAATATGTCTCTCCAAGGGTCAGGCCGGTATCAACAAACTGCCAGGGCGTGCTCGAATAAACCGCTCCCCGATCATATGGCGGAATGTTGTCATAATTTTGCTGAATCCTCGGGTTCGTTCCGGCCGGTAAATTAATTGTCTCGCCGGATTCGTCGGTCCTGAGGAAGCAGTACTCGATGTGGAAGGTTCCCTTACCGGCCAAAGGAGCCGGCACAGCGGGCAATCCGGTAACTTGCTCGGCTACCATGCCAATACGGTCTGAACCGACCCCGCCCGGGGCGATCTCAAACTGAGAAGGATCGGGCAACAATTTATCATAATTTGTGCCCGCTCTTACACTGGCAATCGGCGAAGGTTGAGTTATATTTCCGCTGCCGTCCTTGGCGTAAACAATAAACTCATAGGTCTCGCCCGGATAAAGCCCATCCATCATTTTAGCCGGACCGGATTGCCAAACCGGCGGCGTGGTCATTTGGGGATGCGAGACACAGTGGAATCGGTACGATACTGAACTGTCCGGCCACCATCCGTCATGGGCTAAAACCGCCGCCATCGACACTCTATCAATGCGATAGTTCGGATTGGGCGCTGTTTCATTGTTCACCACAAGGGTAGTCGGAAGCACGGCCGGCCGTTCAGCCCACTGCATCGGATCGGGAACCGGCGGGGTTTGATCCGATTCCAACCAGCAGCTGGATAGCATGGCCAGATCCCATAAATCCACTGTTTTATCATAATTCAGATCAGAACCATTGCACCAGCCGGGAGCATTGCAGTTTGAATTGAGCCACTGACCTACGATCAGTTTGGTCAGATCCGCCAGATCTATCATACCGCTGAGTACCAGAGCATTATCAATCTTGGCGCAGTCAGATCGGCGTACAACAAAGTAATGGAAGCCCAGATCGACCCGATCGCGATCGAGAGAGCCGGACAGCTGAGTCGTATAGCCATCCAAACCCACCTTGCGCGCCAGATCGCTTCCGTTGTCAATGCACCGGCTTGAAGGATTCAGGTAGTAGTATTCTTCCGGCAAAATAATGCGATCTGTCCCTATCGGCCCTTCAAAGAGAGGGTTGACGTCAAGAATTCCCGCAAGTTTATTAACTTTATTGGGCGCCCGTGCGTAAACTGCGTTTTCAGAGGAGCTTATATTAAGCACATCGGAATATGACAGGTTCAGCACAGACGGATAAGGATCGTCATCAAAGCCCGAACCAACAGTCGCCTGGGCTCCCTGAAGGGCGTAGTTAAGCCAGAAAATACTGTCAATAACCTGCACTGT
>JAKJEN010000082.1:0-371 GCA_022705405.1 Planctomycetota bacterium
ACTGTAGATACTGAGATTCCCCCGGTACATCGTTTGAATCGCATATTTCTGCATTTTCAACAGTTCCTCCCCATCCGATTGGCGCCTGCGTCAATTCAATACAATGATAAGCCGGTACATTATCAATCTCAAACCCAGAATTGACGACATTGATCCAACCTGCGGATTCATAGTCGCCATATTCAAGGATTTCATAGGTATTGTTTTCTATCTGGATTCCGTTGGCATTATATCTTTTGGCAATGTAGTCTTCATTGCCGCTTTCAAAATCTTCCTCGGTCGAAAAATAAGCGTATTCAACATGTTCGAATGAGCCGCTTTGAGAGCCGCACCCCGAATCGCAACCAGCCCGATATTTTATGGCCCGTAGG
>JAKJEN010000082.1:381-11807 GCA_022705405.1 Planctomycetota bacterium
AGGTCTTCATCAAATTCCAGTTGCCAATTCCGCTGAATCTGCCAGCTTTGTCCAACAGAATCACGGGTATAATAGGAAACATTCGATTCATTTGCATTCCACTCATATACATAATACTTGGTGGCACAATTTGGTGTATTGGGATCGCTTAGATTCGTCCCGTTATGAATATACTGAAGCCGGTTCTGGCTATCATAGACAAAGGTCCATTGCAGGTCTCCCTGTCCGGGGTTTTCACCGGGTTGACAGCGTTCAATGGTCCTGAGCCGATAAGAATCATCCGGCATCTGCTGGCAATGATAATAAAAGGTTCCCAGTTTCCCCATGTCATATTTATACCGGCTCTGATTTTTTTCAAATTCCCATCCCCCTTGGGTAATATAACCCGGCTGGTGATTGACAGTAACGGTGTTCTCCCAGTTCGGATACTTGACCTTATAATACATATGACCAGCGGGAATCAGATAGGTATCGCCAAGGAGCCCTGCCGGACCCAGAAATACTTCGTAATCATTGCAATAAGAATCCACACAGGACAGTACCCAGGGATCGTCTGAATAATCCTGATACGTTCCTTTGCTCTGGGCAGTCGAAGATCCATCTCGAAGATTTGGCTGAAAAACCTGAATGTTGGTATTGTTTTGTTTGTTCCGTTTTACAGAGACGGAACCGGATGTGCTGGTAAGCAGGACATACCGGTCCGGATAATTCGGCCTTGTCAGATGATCGTAGAATTTGACCTGAATTTTGAATTTAGCGCCACTGAATTTTTCATCACTGCCTACAACCCCGGCAGTCACCATGATTTTTGAAGCGGGCAATTCGACCGGAAGAACATACTTAACGCCCGTTTGTGAAATCCCAACCGTGGGATGATATTGAGAACCGTAACCGCATACCATTGTACTGGTAAAAGACAGTCCAAGCGTATTCATCAAGGCTTTCTGATCTCCGCTGACCGTGATAACCGCACACCCTTCCACTGAGGTATACCCGTCATTGCAGACATTTCCGCCGTTGCAAATTTCATCTACAGATGAAAAAATATAACCCGTTGCAACCTCTCCACCTTCGCCGCAGCGACCAGCCGTTAAGGTAATACCAGAACCTCTATCGGGCGAACTGGCCCAGATAAACTTCGCTTTTCCGCTTCCCCATCTCCTGCACCCGGAGCCAGCAGGAGTTTCGCAGAAACATTCTGCATAACCCGTGGATTGAAAGGAACTTAGGATTGAAACGATAAAAAAGATTTTCCTTATGAATCCTGCTTGTCGATCCTTCATTTGAAAACGCTCCTCTCTGCGTAAAAATATTATAAATCCAGGCGTCCTGAATAAGAATTCAGTATATTCCATCTCCCCTTTTTTTGTCAACTACCATTGTCCATATTAGATCTGCACACTGTAATAGGTTTAAGTCTCGACAGACTCTCCCCATAGTAAGTCGTTTTACTGGGTGGAAAGTTGATCGTAAATAAACCATTTTTCTTGATTTTTTGCAAAAATAACCGTCTGTGACTAAGAAGGAAGAGGAAGCACGGTGAGACTTCCTTGGGCTATAAGTCGCAGACGTCAGAAGGATCTATGGTTTACATCTATATTACGTTCCGGCTCCTCTCCGGTCGACCAAAAAAGAGGTGTTTATATTGCCTTTTCAGACTTTTATCCTAAACCCGTTTATAATTCTCAATTCTTAATTGACAACATTTAGTGTCAGCATTAAATTCCATTTATAGTAAGGTTCAGGGTGGAACCGAGCTCTGGTTTTATCCATCTCCCTCCGAAGCCCTTTTGTGTATCCATTTAACTTCTTTGAAAGGAAATGCTTATGTCATTTTCACAAAATGGGTTTTTTCATTGTATCAAATCGGTATCCGTAGTCGGAGGATTTCTGGACAAACAGACGTTTGATTTCTCACAGGGCTTGAACTGCATTATCGGCGCTCGCGGAACGGGCAAAACGACTATTTTGGAATTGATTCGTTATACCATGAATGCTCTGCCCGCAGACAAAACTATATGGAAGCGGATTGAATCCCTAGTGGAGCAGAATCTCTCCGGCGGTCGAGTTGAAGTCGCGGTGGACACAAAAGATGGCTTTTCGTATGTTATCAGTCGAGCCATCGGGGAAGTACCCGTTGTTTTGACTTCTAATGGAGAACCAACAGATATTAATTTGACTGCAAGCGGGCTGTTTCGAATCAATGTTTTCAGTCAGAACGAAGTGGAAAGCATCGCCGACCGGGTTAATTCTCAGTTAGGTATTATTGACAATTTCGAGGCTGAATCCCTCCAAACTGTCGAGCAGGAAATACGGACTGTTAAAGTCGATTTAGAAGCCAATGCCAGCAAAATCATTCCGCTTGCCCGAAAAATTAGCGCCATCCATGATGAACTTCAGGTCAAACCCTCTCTGGAGGAAAAACTCAGAGCTTTTTCGCAGGAAAGCGGTCAAAATGCGGAAATTATCAATGCTGCCCATGGCCAAAAAGCACTGCGGGACCGTGAGAGTCGAGCCATCCAGATGGGCAGAGACATGCTGGGGCAGACATATCAAGCCTTGCAGGCCGTGTCGGGGCAGATCTCCCAACGTAGTGCCACAATTTTTACTGAGGAAATGCTCAACGGTCCCAATGGCCAAACCTTAAAAACAGTTCATTCCCTGATGGCTGGATGTGGCCAAGGGGTCGATACGCTTATCCATCAAGCAATGGAAACACTACACCAAACTGTTTCCCAGGTTGATTCACAGGGCAGTCAGCTTGATTTAGTGCATAAGCAGCAGGAAATGCAGTTCCGCGAACTGATCGAAAAACACAAAGAAGCCCAGAGTAAGGCCACTGAACGTTCCCGTCTTGAAAAAATGCGTAACGAGTTGTTACAAAAAGAGCAGGAACAAAAACAACTTCAGGAGCAGTTAAATCACCTTCGACAGGAACGTCAAAAACGACTGGAACGTCTTTCGGAACTGCGGGATGAGCGTTTTCGGACACGGCAGACGATTGTCAAACGAATCAACGACACATTGTCGCCATCCATCTGCGTAGAGATTGTGCAGTTTGGAAATCCTGAACAGTACAGGGAACTATTGGTGGAAAAACTCAGTGGCAATAATATGAAGCAGGGAGTTGTCGCCAACAAAATCGTCACTACCTTCGGCCCGATTGAACTATCAGATGCCGTCAAGCAAAAAAACAAGCAGGCCCTCATCGACAAGGCTGAACTCAATGCGGATCAGGCCGAGAAGGTCATCTCGGCTTTGTCCGATACAGAAATCCTGTTCAAGCTGGAAACTGTCGAGTTGGTTGATTTGCCGACCATTCAGCTCAGCGATGGCGGCGTTTACAAGGCCTCATCACTGCTTTCCACCGGCCAGAAATGTACCGCCATTTTGCCCATCTTGCTGATGGACAGTGAAAACCCACTGTTAATCGATCAGCCGGAGGACAATCTGGATAATCGATTTGTTTATGAAACCATTGTGGACAGTATCAGTAAGGTTAAGAAAAAACGGCAGTTAATGTTTGTGACGCATAACCCCAATATCCCCGTCCTGGCAGAAGCCGATAAAGTCATTGTCTTGGAATCGGATGGAACCAACGCCAAATTGCTCAATGAAGGAACCGTCGACCACTGCAAGGACCATATTGTCACTCTCTTAGAAGGCGGCGAGGATGCATTTAATCGGCGAAAGGCACGCTATGCCTACTAATCCAGAATACCCAAGCGATTTTTCCTATGAAAATCTGGACGCATTATCGTGGACACAGCGTCGAGACTTAGCCTGTCAAACTATAGAGTCGATTGAACGCGAGGGGATTTCCGAAGAGCGGATTGGCCTGTTCTTTGCGCTGGCGGACGATTCCAAGTGGGAAGTACGCAAAGAAGTGGCACATGCCCTGCTTTTGGTTCCCGATGAGCATTTTCCGCGTCTGGCGGCAAAACTTGTTGAGGATTCCAACTCCTTTGTCCGCCAAATGGCGGAACGTGCGTTAGACCGCCGGCGTCGAGGAGTTCAAGTCTCTGAAAAGAAACAAAAAGGACTGACCCATGTACAGGATCAGTATAAGTTGATTGAGAAAAAATTCGGCCCCAAGGCCGCCGTCATGGCCTTGAAAATGGCCGAACGCCTGTATGATACCATCGTGGCGACCACCGTACACGACATGAAAAATGTCCTGACACCCCTTCAATCGGGGATTTCAACACTCAAAGGCCATCTCACGGAGGGAAATCTGGATATTACCCTTTTCCGAAAATCCATCGATAAAATGCAGAACCAATCCGAAATGCTTTTGCGAATGCTCGATGATATCTTGACCTATTCCCAGATGACTCCAGACCAGCGTCATCGGGAGCGGGTCCGTCACATAGTCAACGATGCCCATATGATGGTTCTGGATGCCTTCGAAGCCAGTGAACGCTATCCTTGCGAAGTCCATATCGATTTTGAGATCCCTGAGAATCTGATGGTCGATGTGGCGCGCTATCAAATTATTCGTGCTACCTCCAATATCATCAAGAATGCCTATGAAGCATTCGCTATCGACCCTTTGACTTTCAAGGCCGGTCATATCCATGTCCTGGCCAGGACCATTGACCAGGAGCGGATTGAAATTATCGTAAAAGATAACGGCATGGGGTTATCGCCGGATGAATTGGAGGAAGTCCGTAGATTTGCACCGGGCGGAACTTCCAAAAAAGCACATGGCACCGGATTTGGCCTGCCCATCGCCAAACGGAAGATTGAAGATCATAATGGAGCCTTGCGGATTGACAGCACAGAAGATATTGGAACCAAGGTAACTATTACGTTGCCTATTGTAGCAGAAGGAGAAGTCGAATGAGTTTTCATGCATTGGTAGTGGATGATAATCCGGGAATTCTGGACGATGTTAAGGATCGGCTCGAGTCGATGGGACATACATGCGATTGTGTTTCTTGTCAGGAAAAGGCCCGTATTTTATTAGATGAGAAAACTTATTCGTATGTACTGTTGGACTTGGAAATCCCAGTCAAATATGGACGGCCATCCCGCTTGCAGAATGGACAAAATCTGATTTCTGAGATCCGGAAGATTAGGGGACACGAGAGTATTCCTATTGTGATTATGACCTCCCACGGAAAAGATGGTCCACAGTTAGCGGTTGAAGTAATGCGGTGCAATGGGGCCAACGATTATGTCACGAAACCATTTCCTGAAAAAGGACATACCCTCGAGAAAGCGATCATGGATGCGTTATGGGCTGCAGGTCGCTCGCATCCGGCTGCCAGAAAACGTTCAGGAAAACAGCTGCCTCCGGAACCAGCCCACCCCTTTGAAACCGGCCAGATGGTTTTTTATCCAACTCATGTGGAGTTATGTGGCGTCAAAATCTGCGGGGACGATAGTACAACCATACGTCGAATTTTGGACGCCCTTCGAGAAAAGAAGCCCAACGGGAAATATGTCGTTTTTTCCGGCGACAAACTGGCTCAATTAACGGATTGTGATGGGGGCCAAAACACCATCGCAACATGTATTATGGGCTTTCGAGACTTGGTCTGTCAAGCCCTTTATAACGAAGCCAATGTCGAATGCGACCGGAAGAGTGATATTATTCTGAATGACCGGAAATATGGGTATCGGTTTTCAGATAAAATTGAGGTTCTGGATGGCAATGATACCCAATCTGATACCAATGATACCCAAAATGATCCCCAATTAGACATAGAAAACGACGGTTGGAACGAGCGCCAGAAGTGGATACTGAGACAATTAGAAGCAGGGATTCCTTTACAAAATAGGCACATACAGAAACAATTTAAGGTGACGGCCATAACAGCCAAACGGGATTTATCACCGTTGCGGAGAAGGGGGTTGGTTGAATTCAAGGGGGCAAGTAAGACTGGCTTCTGGAGTTTGATTTGAAAGGGCATCAAATTCATTTAACATATTGTAAATACTGTTGATATGATGCTCCGGAAGAGTTGAACAGCTGTCCACAAACTCTCGGATGATCTCCTCGTCTGGTTCAAACTTTTGACAGAAAGGCCCAATTCTTTCAGCAGCCGGATTATTCAAATTCATAATGCTTGCGGACCGCAGCGTCAACCTTCCAGATGCACTTGAGGCCTTCGGGAAAAATTACGTAATCTCCGGGACCAAAGGAGACCGACCGACCGGAGTCCGGGTCCTCTGTGACGGTGACTTGACCCTCTAAAATCAGGCATTTTTCGGTCTGGGTATATTCCCAGGGAAACTGGCTGCTCGGACAACCCCAGGTCGGCCATCCCTTGCAGGTTTTAACTTCCTCAGCCGTGGGCTTTCGCACCACAATATCCTCAATTGTCGGCATACGATACTCCTGTCTGTGTCGGTTCCTTACATTTTTCTCGACCATCCCTTCGCCGGCGAAGCGGGCTTGCCGTTCGGCGCTCTATCATAGACCGTTTTTGTTGGTTCATTTTACGTATGGCTTTACTGTAAAACGATAGCGCCCCGAACGAATCTGATACGCGACGGCGTTTTCTTCCGCATCAAGCAAAGTAAATCCGTCTGCGCTTTGCGCTGCGTCCTGTCGGATCCTGACCTCCTCGGGTTTCTGCGCCGGCACGTACACTACGGCCGTCGTATTGGGAGGAATCGCCACATCCAGGATAAGACGGCCGCGATCGATTTTCCAGTTCGAGGTAATCGGACCCCGAATGGAATGATAGGTGGTTTTGGCCCAGGTCAGATGGCCGCCGGGCTGGGGGCGGATGAGAATCTTCTTGAATGCGGGGCCGTCGGTGTTAATGCCGCCGATGTTTTCAATCATCCACTGGCCGACGGCGCCGAAGGAGTAGTGCGCAAAGGAGTTCATTCCGGGATCGGCAAACCCTTCTTCGGGCGTCCAGCCGTTCCACCGTTCCCAAATAGACGTAGCGCCGTTTTGAATGGTAAAACCCCAGGATGGGAAGGTTTTATTGTGAAGCAGCTGATAGGCCAGATCATTACGGCCGATTCGGGCCAGGACCAGCATCAGATCCTTGGTCCCGACAAATCCGGTCGAAAGATGCCCTTGGCATTCGCGAATCCGGCGAACCAGATGATCGGCGGCCGACGGCTGCTGGTCCGGCTTCAGGAGGTCATAGGCGATGGCCAAAACATAGGCGGTCTGCGTGTCGCCTTTGATCCTTCCATCCGGCTGAACATAGGCCCTTTGAAAAGAGTCCCGGATCTGCGCCTGCAAGTCTCTGTAAAAAACGGCGTCGTCTGTTTTGCCGAGGACCTCGGCAATCTGTCCCAGCAGACCGGTGCAGCAGCCGAAATAAGCCATGTAAATCACGTCTGTGGGAGTCTCATCCCGGATATTCAGCCAGTCGCCGAAGCAGTGGAACTTGCCGGGCGGCAGCAGATCTTCAGTACAGCGATTTTTGCAGAAGGCGATAAAACGCTGCATGGATGCATAGTGCGACTGGAGGATGCGCCGATCGCCGTACATCTGATAGATGGTCCAGGGACAGATGATGCCGGCATCGGCCCAGGCGGGCCCGCCGTCGTTGGTCTGTTCCTTCCACATCGGCGCATAGCGGGGAAACTGCCCGTCACTGCGCTGGGCGTCGGTCAGATCTGTCAGCCACTTGGTAAAGAACGCCTGCACATCATTGTTATAACAGGCGGTGCGGATATAAACCTGGGCGTCTCCGGTCCATCCGAGCCGCTCATCCCGCTGGGGGCAGTCCGTGGGGATATCGATGAAATTCATCCGCTGGGTCCAGACGATGTTGGAATAGAGCTGATTGACCGTCGGATCGGAACATTCAAACGAAGCGGCCGTCGGGGTATCGCTGCTGAGAGCAAGACCGGTGACCGCCTCCAGATCGGGCTTGTAATCCAAACCGCTCAGCTCCACATACTGGAATCCGTGGAAGGTAAAATACGGCTGCCAGATTTCCGCTTTTCGGCTGCCTTTGCAGTAATAGACGTCCGCCGCCTCGGCCAGCCGCAAATTTGTCGTGTAAATCGTTCCGTCCGGATTGAGCCGTTCGGCGTGGCGCAGGTCGATCCGCTGTCCCGGTTTGCCTTTGACTTTGATTCGAACTACGCCGGCAAAATTTTGCCCCATGTTAAAAACGTATTTGCCCGCAACCGGTTCGCTGAGAGCGATCGGGCGGATTTCTTTGAACGCGACAACCGGTTCCGAGACGGCTGCCTGCACCTGCGGGCGAACCTCCTGGCCGCCGACCGCCGCCGCCTGCCAGAGGCAATCGTCAAAGCCCGCCCGATTCCAGCCGGGCATCTCCTTACGGGCATCATATCCCTCGCCTTGGAGAAAATCGGCGTACAGGATTGGGCCGGTGGAGGCCTTCCAGTCCGCTCCGCTGGCAATAACCTGCCGGGAGCCGTCGGCGTATTCGATCTGCAATTGAGCCATCAGACGGGGCTTGGTGCCGTAATGTTCTCGGCGGCGCCCCCAGCCGACATAGCCGGCATACCAGACGTCCGCCAGGACGGCTCCAACCGCGTTGGGACCTTCCGAAAGCAGATTTGTCAGATCGTAGGCGCGGTAATACACGCGCTTTCGATAGTCCGTCCACCCCGGAGAAAAGTATTCATCCGCTGCCGGACGGCCGTTGATAAAGACCTGATAAATGCCCAGCGCCGTCACATACAGGCGGGCCTGCCTGATCGGCAAAGACCCGACTACAAACTCCTTGCGAAGATAGCGGGCGGGGGGAAGGATCATCGGCTGGGGTTTGGTTTCCTGCCAGGGAGCGTCTCCAAAACTCGCTGCGACAATCGCTTTTTTCCAGGACGAATCGTCAAAGTCCGCCGCCTGCCATCCAGAGACCTCCTGAGAAGAAACAACCCACTGCTCATCCGTGACAAACTCAAGGATTTTTCCGTCCATCCCTTCAATGCGAACGACCATGATCAAACCGGCCGGGTTGGGAGAATCGCCGCCGTTGGAAGCCAGAACCGCCAGCGCATTGCGGCCGGCCTTCAGCGAATCCGAGAGGGTTATTTCATGAAGGGTTGTGTGATCCCGATAGGAACGAATCAAAACGCCGTTGAGAAAGACCTGAACAAAATCGTCGGCTGTGACATACGCGTCGGCCTTTTTGATCTCCCAGTTTGCAGGCACATGGAACGCCCGCCGGAAAAATCGCTGACCCGGCGCTGCGCTTTGGCTGGCGCCGGGCTCTGACCAGATCCACTTGGCCTGTTCAATAATCTCCGGCGTCGGCCGAGGCGGGGTCTGGATGTCCAGCCCAATCCACTGGGCGGCCCAGTCCTTCGGCTTGAGCAGGCCCATAGACCAGCGCGCCGGGCGGCTCCAGTCGGAGGGGCGGTCATTCTTATCCCAGACGCGAACTCGCCAAAAGCAGGAGGTTTCCGAGTTCAGAGGTTTGCCGCTGTAAACTACGGCGACTGTTTCATCGCCGGCCGTTTTGCCGCAATCCCACAGATCCGGCTGATTGCGATCCAGTAAATTTTTGTCAGAGGCAACCTGAACCTGATAGGCGGTCTGCATCTGGTCGGGCTGCTTGGACTGGAGAATCCAGGTCAGCCGGGGCTGAGGCACATCAAGGCCTGTCGGATCGACTCGATATTCACAGCGAAGATCGGATGCGCTCAGTTGGCCTGAAAGGCCGCCCGAAGTCGGCCGCTCCTTTTCCACACATCCGGTAAGCAGGAGCATGGAGGTCAGAAGAAACGCTATCATTGCTTGTTTCATGGTTTTCTCCTTGATCTTTTAAACGTCGCCGTTCCGTTTGCTCAAATCCGCCGCAGGCGTATTGAACAGCACAGGTCGCCGGTTTGTCAAGGACATTGCCCCCCGAATGCAAAGAAGACCGCTATTTTCTGTTTCTCATCGGCTCGGCGGTTTATTATGATGGCCCTTTTGCAGGAGAATTACGTGAAAAAAACCGAGTTGGAAGCATTGCAGAAATGGTTTACCGAATATGTGCGCGGGTTTTATACGAATGGGGCGGATGATTTTTTGGACAGGCATGTCCGCCTGAAAGAGGAACACACCGCGCGAGTGTGCGAAGAAATGCGGCTGATAACCGAGGGCATGGGGCTGAGCCGCGAAGAGGAACATCTGGCTCAGGCGGCGGCCTTGCTGCATGACGTCGGCCGATTTGAGCAGATTCGAAAATACCGAACGTATGCAGATCCCAAAAGCGTCAATCATGGACAGCTCGGCGTCGAGATCCTGGACAAGGAGGGAATACTGAACGATCTGAGCGCAAATGAGCGGGCCATTTTGAAAACCTCCGTGCACTGGCACAGCGCCAAGACCCTGCCGGAAGGGCTGGATGAACAAACGGCGATGTTTTGCAAACTGGTTCGGGATGCCGACAAACTGGACGTGCTGGATCTGTTGATCGGAAATTTCAGACGGTATTACGACGATCCGGAGCATTTTGATCTGGAAGTGGAATTTTCGGATCGGCCGGATGTCAGCGAACCTGTGATTCAGTCTGTGCTGAACCGCCGACTGGTGGATTATCGACAGATCCAGACCCTGCACGACGCCCAGCTGGTCTTGCTTGGCTGGGTCTATGACGTCAACTTTTCTCAGACGCTTCGGCGGATTGTCCGCAAGCAGTATCTGGAGCAGATCGCGGCGTTTCTTCCGGATCGCCCCCGGCTGCGGCAGGCGATAGACTCTGTTTTTTGTTATGTCCGCCTCCAAATCGGCGATTCTATTGACAGGCCGTCTCCAATCGCATAGCATCAAAGATCGATCAAAACAGCAACCTCAACCCGGAAGGAATATCTTGAGTATGGAACAAGCGATTTTGCAAACGAACATACCCGCAGCGTCGGTTCGCCGCGGCAAAGTGCGGGATATCTATGATCTGGGCGATACCCTGCTGATTGCGGCCACCGACCGGCTCAGCGCCTTCGATGTGATTATGAAAACGGGCGTTCCGTACAAGGGGCAGGTTCTCGCGCAAATCTCGAAGTTCTGGTTTGACTACCTGTCCGACGCAGTGGAAAACCATCTGATCTCGATGAAGACAGAGGACTTCCCAGAGCCGTTTTGCAACTATCCGCAGCAGCTGGCAGGCCGTTCGATGCTGGTCAAAAAGACCCGTGTACTTCCGGTTGAATGTGTGGTGCGGGGGTATCTGGCCGGTTCGGGCTGGAAGGAATACAAGGAAAAACGGACCGTCTGCGGGGTCAAACTGCCGGCGGGCCTAAAGCAATGCGATCTGTTGCCGGAGCCGATTTTTACCCCGTCCACAAAGGCCGAACAGGGCCTGCATGACGAGAATATCAACTTCGAACAGTGTGTAGAGATCCTCGGCCGGGAAAAAGCGGAATTTGTAAGAGATATGAGCATTGAGATCTTCACCCGGGCCGGACAGTACGCCAAGTCGCGCGGGATCATTCTGGCCGACACCAAGTTTGAGTGGGGCGAAATAGACGGCCGAATCATTTTGATC
>JAKJEN010000083.1:0-11281 GCA_022705405.1 Planctomycetota bacterium
TGTATCGGATCGCCGCCAGCAGCGAGCCAGTCAAGGTCAATCCAAAACCAATAACAGATTCCACAAACTATATCGATCGCGGGGCGGATTTGGAGAAGCCGCTGCAATACTTCATCCGGCCCATATTGGACGGCAAGGAACTGACCGCAAGCAGACCGGTCAATGCGTGGGAAAAAAACTACCTGGAAATCCCGATTCAAACAATTGAAAACTATCGGCCGGGGGACGCATCGGTCGGCGATCTGGATGGGGATGGGGAATATGAAATCGTGCTGCATCAGGTTTCTCGCGGGCGGGATAATTCCTTTTCGGGCATCACCGGTACACCGATTCTGGACGCCTACAAACTGGATGGGACTCATCTGTGGCGGATTGACCTGGGAATCAATATTCGAGAAGGCGAGCATTATACCCAGTTTATGGTGTATGACTTGGACGGAGACGGAAAGGCAGAGGTCGTTTGCAAAACCGCCGACGGCGCCAGAGACGGAACCGGGAAGGTTATCGGCGATCCGGCAAAGGACTGGAGGACTCTCAAAGAGGGAGATAAAAGGCACGGTCGAATTCTGGATGGACCGGAATATCTTACAGTTTTTGATGGACAAACCGGCGCTGCATTAAAAACTGTCGATTATATTCCGGGACGAAATCCGATTAACGGTTGGGGCGGCATCGGAGGCAACGGCGGCAATGACGATTACGGCAACCGCTGCGACCGATTTTTGGCGTGCGTCGCTTATCTGGACGGAAAACGGCCTAGTGTGGTAATGTGCCGCGGGGTATACGGTCGCACAGTACTGGCGGCCTGGGACTGGCGCAACGGCAAATTGACCAACCGCTGGGTGTTTGACTCCGGAATCAGTTATCCGCCGTTTCAGGACGCCTCCCTGTATTCAGGAATGGGCGGACACAACATCACGGCGGCGGATGTTGATGGAGACGGTAAAGATGAGATCGTTTATCATGCCATGGTTGTCGATGACGACGGCAAGGGGCTGTATTCGACTGGATTTCGGCACGGAGACGCTCTGCATGTGGCGGATATGTACCCGGATCGGCCGGGGCTGGAAATTTTAACAGTACACGAAAACGAGGATGAAACGGTTCGCTTTCAAACCCCGGGCGTGGTCCTGCGAGACGCCAAAACCGGCGCTGTTCTATGGAAACACAGCCCGGGAGTAGATTTCAGCCATGGGGTTGCGGCGGATATTGATCCGCGCTATCCGGGGATGGAAGTCTGGGACGACAGCGAAAAAATTCGAGACGCAAGCGGAAATCCTATCGGCCCCTGCCCGCGGATGAAGGAATTTGTGATTTGGTGGGACGGAGATCTGCTGAGGGAATTGCTGGCAGGGTCTTCTATCTTTAAGTGGAATTGGGAAAAAGCGATTGCCGAACCGATTTTTACAGCCGATTCCGGACGGACCTTGTGGGACCGTCCGAATTTAGCGGGCGATCTGCTGGGGGATTGGCGAGAGGAACTGCTGGTCACAGGACCGGATCGCAAATCCCTGCGGCTGTATGTCACGACGATTCCAACCGAATATCGCCTGTACACACTAATGCATGATCCGCAATACCGTCTTTCGATCGCCTGGCAAAATGTGGCGTATAACAAGCCGGCCCATACAAGTTTTTTTCTGGGACATAATATGGCAGCCCCGCCCAAACCCAATATATTCCTGGTCGGCAATGGGGAAGCCATCGCCGCAACGGCGGACAAGTAAAATAGAATCAGTGCAGATTTCTTCGGCGGCCAGCGATCAGGTAAAGAGGGCTTCGACAAAAGTTTCGGGGTCAAATTCGGAGATATCTTCCGGCGTTTCGCCCAGACCGACGAATTTTACGGGGATGTCGAGCATGTCCTTGATGGCAATGACAATGCCGCCGCGGGCGGTGCCGTCGAGTTTAGCCAGAAAGATGCCTGTCACATCGATGACTTGGGTGAATATTTTGGCCTGCTGGATGGCGTTCTGACCGGTGGTTGCGTCAATTACCAAAATGACCTCGTGCGGCGAACCGGGGATTTGTTTTCCGGCGACATTGCGGATCTTGGCCAATTCTTCCATGAGATGCTTTTGGGTATGAAGGCGCCCGGCGGTATCGAGAATCAAAAAATCGGCTCCGCGGGCCAGGGCTGCGCTGACTGCGTCATAAGCGACTGCGGCCGGATCGGCCCCTTGTTTGTGCTTGACGATCTGCACACCGATGCGTTCGGCCCAAATGGATAACTGCTCGACGGCCGCTGCGCGGAAGGTATCGCAAGCGGCTACAATGACTTTTTTATTGTTGCGGCTGAGAATATAGGCCAATTTGGCGATGCTGGTAGTCTTGCCGGAACCATTGACGCCCGCAACAAGAATGACCGTAGGACCGGAGGAGGCATAGTTGAGACGGCGGTTCTCCGGCGGCCAGTATTTTTTCATCTGCTCCTTCAAAAACGGAATAACATCATCGGTTTTTGCAATTTTTTTGGATTTGTAGGCCCCGCGAAGATCCTCGATCAACCGGCCTGTGGTTTCCACTCCGATATCGTCGCTGATAAGCGTTTCCTCCAGTTGATCCAAAAGCCGATCATCAATATCCCGGCCGAGCGTCAAAACAGCCGACAAACTGGAGGCAATTTTACTGCGGGTCTTGCCCAAATGTTCTCGGAGATACTGAACCGTTTTTGTAAAGAAACCCATATACACACCATATCTTGTATAGTTTGATTATCCAACACCCGAAGCAGTGTGACATAAAGACATGAGAGTTTCAAGCAAAAACTATTGGCGCCTTTATAATAAGGACTATAGGTTTGTCAAAGACTTTAAAAAACGTTTGACTTTTGTCGGCAGCGGCCATACATTGAGGATTCGCACGGCAGACCCGCAAAGCAGGAGGGTTCTTCCGGAATACGTTGATATCGCGGGGGCTTTTATTCGCCTCGCTTACAGGGAAATAGCATAAACGTGGATTCGCAAAATTCAACCCGGATTTTGGAACGCATCCTTGATGAAGTCCGGACGACGGACCCGTTGACTGTACGAACCTGGTTTAACGACCTGACGGTTCAGTCTTTTCGGGGAGGCCATCTGGATATCGGCTGTCCGGAGGAAACGCAGGCACACTACCTTCAGGATCATTGCCTGTCCGTGTTCACGCAGGCGGCCCAAAAAGCAACCGGCTATCTGGTATCGATCAGTTTTCATCCAGTACAGGCACAGACCGCGTCCGGGTTGGCCTGGTCGATTGCCCCGTCGGCTCCACGGCTGCATCCGGATTATTCTTTTGATAATTTTGTGGTTGGCCCGTGCAATCGACTGGCGCATGCCAGCTGCATCGCGATCAGCCAAAACCCCGGCACAATCTATAATCCCCTGTTTTTGCACGGCAGCGTAGGATTGGGAAAGACGCATCTGCTCCATGCGGTCTGCCATGATTTCAGGCAAAAACACAATGGTTTGTCGATCCAATTCCTCAGTTGTGAACAGTTTGTCAATGGATTTATCAGCGCCATTGAAGAAGGACGACTGTCAGAGTTTCAAAACCAGCACCGAAAGGTGGACGTGCTGATTATCGACGATGTTCAGTTTTTGCGGGAGCGCGAACAGAGCCAGGAGGAGTTCTTTCACACCTTTAATGCGCTGTATAACAATCGGCGTCAGATTGTACTGACGGCCGACTGCGCACCCGGCCAACTGCCTTCTCTGGAGGAACGGCTGACCAGCCGATTTAAATGGGGCCTAGTAGCCCGTCTGGACCCGCCCAGTTATGAAACGCGGATTGCAATTGTCAAAAAAAAGGCGCATCTGCGCGACATCAAACTGCCGGAAGGGATCGCCGAACTGATCGCCGAGCACGTGCAGTCCAACATTCGCGAGATCGAGGGAGCGCTGACGATCCTGTATGCCACCGCCCAGACGGCCGGCCAGCCGATCACCGCGGAACTTGCCCGCCAGGCGCTGGGCATTCAGCAAACGGCCGTGCCGCGTTCTGTCACAATGGCCGATATCATCCAGGCGGTCAGCCGCGAATTTGATATCCGCGTAACGGATTTGCAAAGCAAAAAACGAAGCCAAAGCATCGCCCTGCCGCGTCAGATCTGTATGTATCTGGGCCGGCGGCTGACACGGCACAGTTTAGAAGAAATCGGCGGACATCTGGGCGGACGGGATCATTCCACCGTCCTGCACGCCTGCTCAAAGATTGAAGATATTTATCAATCCGATAATCGAATTCGAACCCGCATCGACCTGCTGACTCGCCAGTTGGATCATACGACATAAAAAAACCGGCGCTGTTTTCAGCGCCGGCCCTATCCTGCTCTCTCCAATGTTTATTTTTTCAGCGGCAGAGTTATCCAAATAGGAGGATAGGGGTCGTTCTGGACAAGCAAGGCAACCTGTCCCCTTCCCTGATCCTCTGCCCTTTTGAGTACTTCTATAAACTGCTTAACCGTCTTGACCGGAACACGATTGATGCTCAAAATAACCATGCCGGGTCTGAGCGCTCGGGATACATCTGAGCCGCTTTTGACTTCCGTAATTACAACCCCTTCTTTATCCTCCGAGTTTTTAATCCGGATACCCAGTTTTTGAATCAATTCTTCCTCGATGGGCCTTGTTCCGGTGGTTAATGTAATTACTTTTTCCTGTCCTTCTTTGTTGATGATGAGAATTTTCAAATCCGTTCCCGGAGGCGTAAGCCCGATTGCATTCTTGGCGTCCTGTGCGCTTTGTATGGTCCGCCCGTTAATTTTCGTAATGATATCCTGATCTTTCAAACCCGCCCGTTCTGCCGGAGAATCCTTTTCAACGCTGGTAATGATGGCGCCCCGGCGTATCTTCAGGTCGAGGGCTTTGGCGATATCCTCATTCAGATCCTGCAGATTGATCCCGGCATAGCCGCGGACAACTTTGCCGGTGGAAATCAATTGATCGCTGATGGAGCGGGCGATGTTGATCGGAACCGCCATACCAATGCCCATATAACCGCGATCTCCGGTGATAATGGCGGCGTTGATGCCGACGACCTGGCCGTCAATATTCAGCAGCGGCCCTCCGGAATTGCCGGGGTTGATCGCAGCGTCGGTCTGAATAAAGTCTTCATAGACGTCGGAGCCGTCGCTGTGCAGTTTACGTCCTTTGGCGCTGACCACCCCGACGGTAACGGTTTCGGTCAAACCGAAGGGATTGCCGACGGCAATGACCCATTCGCCGATCTCAAGCAGATCTGAATCGCCGAGCTGAACCGTGGGAAGCCCCTTGACATCCGCGATCTTCAAGACGGCAATGTCCGCCTTTTCATCGGAACCGATCAACTGGACGTTTTCGTACTTGCCTCCATCATTGGTCAGGATGGTGATTTTGTCGGCATCGGCTACGACATGATGATTGGTCAGCACATAACCGTCTTCGGTAATGATAAATCCGGAACCCTGTCCGATCCGCTTCTGCTCCTGGGGGGGCATGGAACGAAAACGCGGGCCGAAAAAACGTTCGAAAAAATCATCGTCAAACGGAGATCCGGAAAAGCCGGAACTTCCGGAAATGATCGATTCACACTGAACTGCCACCACCGCCGGTACCGCCTGTTTGGCTACCTCGGTAAAGGCCCTGGCGGTACGGCGAAGAGATTGCACATCCTCCTTGGCTGCCATAGCCGAAACAATTAATGCACAAAAGAAAAGAACTCCCGCCCATCTGCCCTTTTTTGCGATACTGCCTGACGCGTTCATACAATTTCCTTCCTGTCAAACTGAAGTTTTAGAAAAGAAAAAGGGTCCGCACTGTGCGGACCCCTGAATCATCCGTTTTCCCTTATCCGGCCTTGATTTGGATCTTTTTGGCCTGGGCTTTTTGGGGCTCCGTTTTGGGCAGACGGATTTTTAGTACGCCATCCTTATACGAGGCCTCAATTTTGCCTTCGTCCACTTCGCCGGGCAGAACCACAGACCGGATAAAAGAGCCGTAACAGCGCTCGGCGTGGCAGAATCCTTCTTTCTTTTCTTCGGACTGCCGCTTTTTTTCGCCTTTGAGAGTCAGCATTCCGTCATGGAGCGAAACCTCGATATCTTTCTGTTCCATGCCGGGCAGTTCGGCTGTCACGTTGATTTCCTTCTCTGTTTCAACCACATCCATACGAGGGGCAAAAGCAGTTTCCAGTCCCTTCCATTCGTTCCAGGGCGACAAATCGCCGAAGAAGTCGTCGAACAATCGATGCATTTGCCGCTGAAGCGCAAAGAAGGGCTGTCCGCTTTCGTCGCCGCGGACCGCTATATTTCGGCGGCCTGATCTCCAGGGTACCAATTCCAATGTCATAGCACACCTACCTTTCTTTACTCTACGTTTTTCTTTTATTCCTGTTCTTTTAATCATCAGGATATATTACAAATAGCGTGCCAGACTTCTTTGGTTTTTGTAACCCTTTGATACTTAGTTAGTTATGCGGAATTATTGCTTGTTTATTGAGATGATATGCCCTGCCATAATGGCAAGGTTATTTTGAATTTTGATTTCGTTTGCCGTCGGATAAGATCCATCGGTGTTTAGGATTTGTTTGCAATCCTTACCGAATACATTTCCGGATGTAAAGAATGGGTCTTTGCTATCCTGAAGGAAGAGCCGGAATCTGATTATCCGTGCTGCTGTGAATCGAAATTCTCGTCCAAATCGAAATTGTTACCATCCAACGAATCTTCGGATGGTTGTTTGTTTTTTTTCTCTTCGGCTTTTTTCTGTTCGAGGGCCAGCAGATCTGAAACGGTCGGTTTATCAAGTTTGCCGCCGTTGATGATGATCTTGACCTCTTCGGCGTCGAGAGTTTCATATTTGAGCAAAGCTTCGGCAAGGGCCTCCAGTTTGCTTCGGTTTTGCCTGATCAGATCCTCGGCCTTCTCATAGGCGCTGTCCAGCAGTTTCTTGACTTCTCGGTCGATCACTTCGGCTGTTTTCTGTGAATAGTCGGTGCCCATCGGCCCGTAGTAATACATCTCAGAGCCGTCAACGCCGTAATGGATCGGACCGACCTCTTCGCCCATCCCCCATTCAGTAATCATTTGGCGGGCGATGGACGTAGCCATGCGGATATCGGACTGAGCGCCGCTGTCGATGTCGTTAAAAATCATCTGTCCGGCAATACGTCCGGCAAAACAGATTTGCAGCTGGGCCTGACAGTATTTTTTAGAATAATAGAGCCGGTCTTTTTCCGGCAGCGCAAACGTCGCTCCGCCCATCGGCCCGCGCGGGATGATGCTGACCTTATGAAGCGGGTCGGCATCCGGCAAAAGAGACTGGACAAGGGCATGGCCGGCCTCATGATAGGCGGTCAATTTCTTGTCGTATTCATCAATCACGCGGCTTCGTTTGGCGCGGCCCCAGCGAACCTTATCGCGGGCTTCTTCAAGGTCGCTCATCTCTACAAAATCTTTGTTCTGCATGCTGGCGCTGATGGCGGCCTCGTTTATGAGGGCTTCCAGTTCGGCGCCGCTGAACATGGGAGTGCCGCGGGCCAGTCGTTCAAAATTGATATCCGGATCGTACTTGATCCGCTGGGCATGGATCTGGAGGATCATCATCCGGCCTTTCAGATCGGGCAGAGGCACAACGACCTGACGATCAAAGCGGCCGGGCCGGGTGAGAGCCGGGTCAAGGATGTCATTGCGATTGGTGGCCGCCATAACAATGACCTGGTCATTGGTGTCAAAGCCATCCATCTCCACCAAAATAGCGTTGAGCGTCTGCTCCCGTTCGTCGTGGCCTCCGCTGACAAAACCGGGGCCGCGTTTGCGGCCGATCGCGTCGATTTCATCGAGAAAAATGATGCAGGGGGAGTTATCCTTGGCCTGCTTAAACAAATCGCGAACCCGACTGGCTCCCACGCCGACAAACATTTCGACAAAATCGCTTCCGGCTATGCTGAAAAACGGCACATCGGCCTCTCCGGCGATGGCCTTGGCCAGCAGCGTCTTGCCGCAGCCGGGAGGACCAACCAGCAATACGCCGCGAGGAATACGGCCGCCGATTTTTTTGAACTTTTTCGGGTTCTTGAGAAATTCGATGATCTCGGCGACCTCCTCCTTGGCTTCTTCAATGCCGGCGACATCCTCAAAGGTCTTCTTGGAATCTTTACCCTGGACCCTGTGCTTGCTGCGTCCGAAATTCATCAGCATGCCGCCGCCCGATCGGATATTGCGGATCACGAAGAAATAGATCAGGGCAATCAGCAAAAGCAGCGGCATAAGATTCCACAGGAGAGGCCCCCAGATGTCGGGTTTTTGAATCCGTACCTGAACGCCCTTTTCTACCAGAAGGGGCATCAGGATTTCATCTTTGGACAATTCCGGGATAACAACTTCAAAGCGGGCAGGTATGCCCGGCGAGATCGCTTCGGGCTTGAATTCTCCGAGAATTTTTCCCTTCCCCTCATAAATGACTACGGATTTTACATCTCCGCTGCGAAGGTGGTCGAGAAACTCAGGGGCGTAGTTAAGTTCCTGCACCCGCCTCATCTGCATGAGGAAGGAAATCATCAGCATCACCGCCAGGCCGATGACCAGCCAGCTTAGCGGCCCGCGGTTATAGCCAGACAAAGGAACCGGCGGCTTACCGGGGCCTTTTTTCACGGGATTCTTCTGTGCCATGACAGATTACATTCTTTCTAAAAAGCGTTGAACGTCAACCGACCTGCCCCGATTCACCAGGGATTCTCCATCCGCTCTACGACTCGCTGGGCGGCTTTGTTCACAGCCGCCGACGCGGCATAGTCATAAGTCTGCTTCAAAAAGCGCGAATAAGACTCAGAGGCCGTTACGGTTTCATTGTTGATCAGGACCTGCCCAGTTCGCAGATTTTTCCAGGTAAAAGTCACGCGGACAAGAGACTCCTGTTCGAGGGGGATTCCGGTATTGCGGTCCACCGTGAGGATGGTACTGCCGGCGTTCAGGGTTCCGCTGAGGATCGAGTCGGCCTGATCCCGGTTGGAAATGATCTTATAGGGAGTCTGAGCTTCGATTCGTTTGCAGATAGCGTCGGTCAGGGTGTATTCGTACGCGCGCCGAAATCCGGTATTATCAAACATTTCCACATACACCGAGCGGATCTGTTCGGGATAGGGCCATGAGTTAGAATAGCCGCCTGGTCCGCCGCAGCCGCTGAGGAAAGCCGCCAGCGCCGCAGACAACCCGACCGTTAGACGGAAGATCCGATCTTTGTTTTTTGCATTCATAAATCGCTCATTTTCAGTTGAGCCGGTTCCGGGGAGGGTTCTTCGCCCGTCGGTAGGTTCAGAATATAACTGAGGCCGAACCATTTGTCCAGAAAGTGGCCGCCAAAATCAGTCAGATTGCGGCGGACACTTTTGGGCGGCAGGAGCGAATCGCCTCTTTCCATGGCATCCAGATGGCTTTGGGCCATTTCTGCGGCGCGGGTTTTGGGCCATTGGATCATCGCAGTCTGGTAGTACATTTTTGCCGGCTCGATCTTTTCCACCTTTTCATAGTAAAGACCTACAAAAAAGATCTTATACGCCTGCTGCTCAGTAATCAACTCAAGGGTTTCGCTGATTTGGAGTTCTTTGGCGCTGGCTTCATAACGATTTTTGTAATCTTCAAAATAGCTGCCGGCCCCGCGCAGCACCGTGGCGTCATAATGAGGGCTTCGGTAGGCCGCATGAAGAGATTGGGCCATCCGCAGAAGCGCCTGCTGGCCGGTAGTTCCGGTCGGCCAGCGGTCGGCGATCTCGGCCCAGGTCTGATAGGCGTCCAGATACTGTCTGCGGCGTTCCTGATTTTCGGCCACAGTCAAAAGCGACCGATAGGCCAGCGGAGAATTACCGCCCCGGTCGGCCAGATCCCGAAGAATTTTCTCGCCTTCCTCGTGGGCTGAAAAACGCAGAATCTTGATAAAGACCCTTTTTTGGCCGGAGGCATACGCCGTACCAATGGCATACAACCGTTCCGAAGCCGCCGCCTGAAGCGGACTGTCCGGATACTCCGATAAACATCGAGAATATTGTTTGGCGGCCTTGGATAAATTGCCTTTGATATACAATCGTTCGGCTTCAATATAAAGATCCAGAGCCGGCCCGGCAAACTGCGGATAGTCGTTTTTCAGGGTTTTCAGGGCCTGTAATGCGTGCTGACTGCTGCCGCTGTCAATCTGCTGTTTGATCTTCGAAATGGCCAGCAAAAATTGCCCCTCCGGGTTGTCCGAAATGCTTTCCCAACCTTTTTGAGAGGATAAATGCCACGTTTGGCTTGCTATAGACGGAACCGCCAAAGCCGCCGCGATCAGCCAAGCCGCCGATAACCTATTATATTTCAACATTTTAGAAACCTCGCCGGGGTTGGAGTTCTTCCATGAATTCCCAATTTGCGGTCATTATACCGCCAAAATTTCCGGTTGCAACTTAACTTTGGACAGGTTTTTTGGCGATGTTTAGAAAAATTCTTGACAGCCCTTTATTTGTCCGATATATTGGGTTGTTTAGGTTCTTTCGCAATAGAGCGATTGGAATCAACCTGAGACACAACGGAAGTTGTGGTGACGGTTCTGCGGCGGGCTTTTTAAAACCCGTCGGATTCTGCCGGACGAGCTCGGTGCTTGCCGGTAGAACCGGACGGTCTGGGCCATTCAAACCGCAGAGGTCGGAATAACAAAAATGTTTATCAGGAGCAGCGTATTATGAAGACTCAAGTCCCTCACTCGGGCGCTATGGCGCCTGTCCCCGGATTTGCAACCACCCGCTGGGTTCTTGTCGATACCCCGTGCCGACAATGTGTTGGCTTTCTTCTCGGCGGTCCAGATACAGCGGTAGTACCTCCTTTGAACGGCCTTTATGGTCAACTAAGATAGGACCTTGTACGGTCCCTGCGTCCATAATCAATCTCTGCTGTACCGAATCATTAACTGGAATTTTAAATAGAAACTGCACTTTCCAAAAAATAAATAGTTAAGCGGCCAGTTTCATGAGCTTATAGAACTGCCGCACGATTTTTCGAGTTTTACGGCTATGCCCCGAAGTTGCAAAAAATGTTTTAGCCATTACTTCTCTGCGAAGGCCGGCACACCGGTCCGCATGAGACGGGCGGCGATCCGTGTTGTCCCACGGGCTGTCGCTGCGGTCAGAAATTGCCGCCGCGGGTTTGTCCCACGCCCACAGTTCAACCATCGTATGAACCCACAGATTCAAATGGAACGCTCCGATATTGGCCCAAAAGTTCCGGACCTGCTGCTGGCCGGTACCCTCGATTTCCTTCAGGTCGTGAAAATTCTGTTCGATTGCGGAACGATCTGCA
>JAKJEN010000083.1:11291-11560 GCA_022705405.1 Planctomycetota bacterium
GGGCGGTAGCCAAGAGATTGCTGCACATAAACGCCCGCCACTTGTTCTTGTCTTCACGGACAATCAGCACAAGAACGCAGCATCCGGCCGGATGATACATCGCCTTAAACAGTTTAACCCGTTTGGTTTCCTCTTGCCCATAAAGGATTACCTTGACCGAAAACCAGCCGGATTTGTCGGCAACCATTTGACCAAGATAGATACGCTGACCATACATGCGAGGTCGGCCTTGCTTGCGCTTCTTAACTGGTTTAACCGTCGCACACAGG
>JAKJEN010000084.1:0-6046 GCA_022705405.1 Planctomycetota bacterium
AGCGGATTGACTTGAATAAAATCCCAGTAATTCGGATTTCGCATCAGGTCAATCGTGCGTTTATCTCTCCAGATATGTTTTTCAGCGTGACCGTCGGCAAATCCGAGCGTGCTCATGTCATTGTGATAGTAGGCGGGGAAATCCCACCAGCTGTTATAATTATTTCCATTCATCAGGACAAAACCGCCAAGCAGATAATTCTGCTTTCGACTTTGCGTTGTGCCTTCTTTAGTGGCGTTTTCCTCAACAAAGACATATTTATTTCCAGGCGAGCGGATTTGAGTCATTTTAGTCACACAAATCAGCGTCCGAGTTCCGCCGGGAAAATTCGAAATGCTCCGATAGCCAGTGATCTGGTCGCCGCTGAAAGCCGCAAAATCTTCTCCGTTCATCAATCCGCTGATAGAATAACTTCGATAAATCGCATAGGCGGTATCCTGCTTCAGATAGTTTTTATCATTGGGACAATGATAGAGTTTTTCATCCAAGGTATAAGGAAATAATTTGCCGGTTCGAATCCCGTTGATGCGGGTTTCAAGGGTCATCTGAGCGGGAGCAGGGGCTGCCACTTTTTCCGGATCGTCTCCTTGGCGAAATAATGGTTTCTCGCACCAGCGGGAATCTGTGGGTCCCCAGGAACGGTCGGCTCGGGAATAAGTGGACCCGCCTACTATCTGATTGCTGTTGTCGGACTGGTAAGAATACCAGGCCAGGGACAACTGTTTCTGGTTATTGAGGCATAAGGCCCCTGTGGCGTATTCTTTGGCTGTCTTTAATGATGGAATGACGATTGCCAGCAAAAGAGCGATGATGGCTATTACGACAAGCAATTCGATTAACGTAAAGCCGCAATCGCGTCTCATAACGGATCTCCGCACCAAATTTAGGGTTGGGTTACGGATTTTCTCAACCTTTCTTTTCAAGATACCTGTTTCAGTCGATGTTGTCAAGCGGATTCTATTCTGGCGTGGATTCTATTCGGGCGCACTTGCAGTCGTCAGGCCTCGGATTGGCCTTGTCGTTGCGTCGAATTGCCAGGATGCTGGTATCGTCAGTCTGGCTGGCCAGCCCCACAAACCGCCTCCGCCAGGTCAGGATCGACTTTACAAACGACTCGGCGCTGTGAGTGCAAGAGTGTCTGATGGCCTCTGCCAGACGGTCTTTGCCCCAACTCTCGCCCTGAAAATTCATCGCGTCGATCAGCCCGTCTGTGTACAGCAATAAAATATCGTCCTCAGAAAAGTCTACAGTCTGTATCGAATATTCCGCATTAGGCATCACGCCCAGCACCATACCGCCTTGTCCCAGTTCGATCAACTCTTTTCCCTTGCACAACAGACCCGGCTCGTGTCCGCAGTTGCAGAAGGTCAGCGTATTGGCCCTGGTATCAATCTTTGCTATAAACAGAGTGATAAATTCCCCGTCTCTGCATTCGCGGCAGGACACCCGATTCAGTTTGCCGATGACTTCCTGCATACTATGGCGTCCGTATCCGCCGTCGGCATAGGCCCGAAGCGTACCGCGAAACATGCTCATCATGATCGCCGCTGGCACCCCTTTGCCGATGACATCGGCGATTCCGACAATGAGCGTATGATCGTCAATTTGCAGAAAGTCATATAAATCGCCGCCGATTTCATAACAGGGCTGATAAAAAGCATGGACATCAAGCCCCTTCATACAAGGCGGCTTTTCCGGAATCATCCGCCGCTGCACCACGGCCGCCAGGCGCATCTGCTCGGCCATCTGCGCCCCTTCGATCGCCTGAGCATTCAGTCGCGCATTGGTAATGGCCACCGCGCATTGGCTGGCTACCAGCCGGGCAATTCGGATGGCATTTTCGTCAAAGCGATTGGGTTCCGGACTGTACAGTCGAAGCACGCCCAGGGGCTTGTCGCGAAAGACCATGGCTACCGTCAACTGGCTGATCAACCCCTCCCGGATGGTCTCGGCTCGGTACTGCACGCGAGGGTCGATGCGCATATCGTCCAATACAACGGCTTTGCCGCGGAACGCCTCTCGAACCACCGGATCATCCTTGGTCACGGCTCCTTTGTCGCGGTAGGCCTGGCTCAGTCCGTAGGTACTCCGCATCTTCAGGTCGCCGGCCTCTTCGTCCAAAAGCCGTATGGAACAGGCCGTGGTGTTGGTTACGCGCACAGCTGCCTCCGCCAGACGGTCCAACACCTCCTGAAGGCGGAAACTTCCCGCCGCCAGAGTCGAGATCTGGTAGATTTCTTCTTCCCGCTGCCACTGCTGTTTTTCCACTTCAGTTGTCATATTTCAAATCGGCTCCCGCCCGTATTTTAACTGATTGTCGCCCCTGTTCACTGGGGTTCATGGTATATACCCGGCTGGCTTAAAAGAAAGGCCGTATCTTTTGTTTGTAGACAACGATTGTCCGACAGGGTATTGCCGCTACCTTATACGACCGGGAATAAAAAGATTATATATTCTTTTTCTTAAAAATACACAATTTTCCGGAGAGGATTTCATTAAAATAACTTATAACAGCAATAACCGATATATATAGTCCTTTATATTTCAGTTTATACTCTAAAGATTTTTCTGTTTTTTATCTTTTTTTTGTTAAAAGCATCTTTTTATGTACATTTATTAATGTGTGCGAGAGTGATTTTAAAGGATAGAAGCGGTGTATCTATTGGTATTGAGGTGTGTATAAATGCTCAGGAAAAACGTAAAACATTCCGATAACCGCGGGTTTACCTTGATTGAACTGCTTGTCGTAATCGCCATTATCGCGCTGTTGCTTTCCATTCTTCTGCCGTCGTTGAAAAAAGCCAAATATCAGGCCCGATTAATGATCGATCGAAACAATCTGAAAACGCTCGGGCTGGCTATGCAACTGTACCTGAACCAAAATAATAATAAATTCTTTCCTTATCCAAATAACAACACGAGCATTCTTTGGCTCAATTATATCGGATACAACATAGATAATGTGGATGAAGTCCGGTTCTGTCCGGAAACTATTTCCAAAATTCAGGAAGTGAAAACGGAATACGAAAATAACGCTTCTCATCCAAGTATTTGGGGGACTTCCGCTCGGCCCTGGTTGTGGAACGCTTCAGCGGACAGCCATAAACGATATGAAATGGGTAGTTATGCGATAAACGGCTGGTTTTATGCGGATATCAATACCTGGGTTCCGGATTCGATGAGAACGTATCCATATACCCGACTGTCTGAGATAGTTTCCTCGGCCAAGACACCCTTGTTTTTGGACGCCAATTGGGCAGATACCTGGCCTGTAAATACCAATGTTCTCCCGGCCGGTTATAATTATTCATTGGGGGACCGGGCCGGCGGGACAACGCCCACTGCTATGGGACGTCTGGTCATTGATCGCCACGGTCGGAAGACCAATGTCGTGTTTATAGATATGCATGCCGATACGATTGTCCACGAGACCTTATGGTCGCTGGCCTGGCATAGGGGATCCCGCCCCAACACTTCGCCGGAACTTCCCAAACCGCTTCCGAAAGAAAAATAAGATTCCTGCTCAAAGAGCAATAATTCTGGAATCTGCGTGCCGATTTCGCTATCCTGTCACATCCTATGAGTAACCGATATGATGTGATTGTTGTCGGAGGCGGACATGCCGGCGTTGAGGCCGCTTGGGCCGCATCCCGTATGGGGGCAAGAACTCTGCTGGCGACCATCAGCCGCAGTACGATTGCAAAGATGAGCTGCAATCCGGCTGTCGGCGGAATCGGTAAAGGGCAACTGGTCCGTGAGATAGACGCCCTCGGCGGTCTGATGGGCCGGGCCATTGACGCTGTGGGCATTCAGTTTCGCATCCTCAACCGATCCAAAGGGCCTGCTGTGCAGAGCCCCCGCGCTCAGGCCGACAAATACGCCTATCAGGACTGGATCGGCGCTGTTTTGGGCTCCGCAGAAAACCTTGAGATCGCCGAGGCCATCGTTGCTGAATTGCTTGTCGCAGACAGTCGCATCAGCGGCATTGTCTGTACAGATGGGCGGACATTTCACGCCCCGGCCGTTGTTGTGACTGCAGGAACCTTCCTTGGCGCTGTTCTATACTGCGGTTCTCGCCGGTGGCCCGGCGGGCGATTTGGCGAGCCGGTAAGCAACGAACTTTCCGATTGTCTCAGGCGGCTGGGGCTGATTACCAAACGCCTTAAAACAGATACGCCGGCACGACTGGACGGCCGAACGATTGACACAGCCAAACTGGAGGTTCAGTATGGAGATGAAAAGCCCGCGCCGTTCTCTTTTTTGACAGCGTCTATTGATCGGCCGCAGGTCCCCTGCTGGATCACCTATACCAATCCAGCCATTCACAATCTTATCAAAGAAAATCTGGATCGGGCGCCTCTCCAAAGCGACAACGCTGAATCGGTCGGCCCGCGTTACTGCCCAAACATCGAAACCAAGATCCTCCGCTTTGCCGACAAAACCCGCCACCAGGTCTTTCTGGAACCCGAAGACCGATCGATAACCACAATCTACTGCAACGGCATCAGCACCTCAATGCCTGAAGATATACAGGAAAAAATGCTGTTTTTGATGCCGGGAACCGAGCGTGCAAAAATTGTCCATTATGCCTACGCCATTGAATATGACTATTGCCCGGCCACTCAGCTGAAAGCCAATCTCGAATCCCGTCGGGTTGCGGGTTTGTTTCTGGCCGGGCAGGTCAATGGGACTACCGGCTATGAAGAAGCCGCTGCATTGGGGTTGATGGCGGGAGTGAATGCCGTTCTGTCGATACAAAAGAAAGACCCGTTTATACTGGGACGCGATCAGGCCTATATCGGGGTGATGCTGGACGATCTGTTGACACGGGAAATTGATGAACCGTATCGAATGTTTACCTCTCGAGCTGAATATCGTCTGACGCTGCGATCGGATAATGCCGACGCTCGGCTGACTCCCGTCGGTCGGCGTATTGGGCTTGTGGACGATTTGCGATGGCAGATCTTTCAAACCAAACAGGCGCAGATTGACTTGCTGACGGCCTATCTCCGCTCAAACCGCACCGAGGGCAAGGCCTTATGGGATTGGGCCAAGCAGCCGGGCCATCCGCTGGCCGAGGACCTGACGGTCGACAAGGGGGTGCAAAATCTGAATCTGCCGATACAAGTACTGGAGTCGGCAGCCATTCAGGCCAAATATGAGGGCTATCTCATCCGCCAACAGCGTGAAATCAGCAAGTTTCGGAACCTCGAGAATATTTATTTGCCGAACCGGCTGGATTATTACAAAGTGCCGCACTTGCGTTTTGAGGCGAAAGAGAAATTATCCGCTTATCGGCCCTTTACTCTGGGGCAAGTCTCTCGGATCGGCGGTATTACGCCGGCCGATGTCGCAGTCCTTCAAATCTATTTAAAAAAAAACACATAATTGGCTGGTTTTAAGGGAGATAAAAAATTTGTTCTTTTTGAAAGCAAGCCGCTTGCAAACCTGCCGTCGGCTTGATACAGTAGAGTGTTAACGCCTTCCTTTAGGCGTTCTCAGCCGGGTAGGTAGCTCAGTTGGTAGAGCAACGGACTGAAAATCCGTGTGTCGGCGGTTCAAATCCGCCCCTGCCCATTTTTATAATTCTTTGCAATATATCATCTTAGATAGATTTTATGCACTTTTTTATATCCTTTTTACCCTCAAAAATGCACAAATGCCTAAGGCTTCAAAAATAATTCAGTACCTTTACGTGTTATAAAGGATCCGAATTCGGCCGATTTGGGCACGGCCGCGAAAGACTATTCGAAACCAGCGAGCGTCAGCCAGCGAATTGGAAACCTCGTATTTAACTGGGATATAATAACCGTAAACAGGATCGCCGGAGTCGTACTGGGTCTTTCTGAATTTGGCCTTATAAAATTGATATCCGTCGCTACTGAAGAAAAAGGCAAAATCCACAACATTCTTCTCAAAAAATGTCTCCAGTATGCAAGAACTGATCGGGCCTCGAGTCCGGTACAGGATCTGACCGCCGGCGGCCCCTTTGGCACGATTGCCATCCTCCTTCATACGGCGGGCTTCCTTGAACTCCAGTTCCACC
>JAKJEN010000084.1:6066-11557 GCA_022705405.1 Planctomycetota bacterium
TGGCCATCTATACTGTACACCTGCGACCAGTCGCACAACTCGTCTACAATAGCCAGATATTCTACAACTGAGGAGCGAACCGTATTAGACGGAGCCGAACAGCCCGCTGAATTTTTTGCAATGATACGATAAAAATATTGTTTGCCGATTTGCGCCGTCGTATCATTGAATAGGGAGCCGTATTCTACCTGGGCATCCGAAATATTCCAGCCGATCAGTTCCCACGGTCCATCCTGTTCAACAGCTCGCTGGATATCATAACAGGCCGCCCCCGTTGATCCTTGCCAGCAAATGGCCGTCACATCGTCGATTGCAAGCAGATTCGGAGGAGACGGAGGTTCAAGCGGCGCCTCAGGCAAGCCGGCAATCTGAAAGGCCATACGGCGCATCAGGGTCAGCAGCGGGGTTTCATAAAAGGAATCGCCGCTGGTAAATCCCGGCCAGTGATAAGATCGAAAACGTCCTGATGCATCCGGCTCGGAATGCCAGTAAAAGCCGCCCTCCCTCTTGTGAGTACGCAGCGACCAGACCATTGCCCCGCTGACGCCGTCCTCAATGACATAATCCAGCAATTCTTCAACTTTACCGTTAGGTTCAAAACCAAACTCGCCCACGATATAGGGCTTTTTGCCGCGAGTCATCTCGCGTGTCGCTCTCACGTCCCCGATAAAGTCCACATTAAGAATCGGATAATGATGCGTGGTGATTACATCCACCGCCGTCTCCTCGACCGATTCTACCCTTGCCTTAGTCGCAAAGAATCCATCCATCAATAGATGGTTTTTATCAATACTTTTGACAAAGGATGCAATTTCGTGTGTCCAAGAAGGCGGGCAGCACAATTCATTGCCGGTCTCCCACATTAAAATCGCTTTGCAGTCTTTATAGGCAACGCCTGTATATACATTCTTCCTGTTGAGTGTGTACTCAATGGTTTTCTTGAAGTCTTCGATCAACTGACGGTCCGTCCAGAATCGGGATCGTGCGCTGTCAGGACGCTGATGAATGACAACGCTTTCCTTGCCGCGAAAAGCTGCATAATCCTCCGGACCTCCCCACCATTTGGTACTGTCAAGAAAGGGAAAAATGACGCGGATTCCCTTTTCCTCTGCGACTTGCAGAACCTTGTCGATAACGCGAAAACCTTCCTCATTGAATTGGCCGGGCCCTTCCACATGAACCGGATGGGTCTCTCCCGGGCGACGAACTGAAAGGGTATAAAGCCGAGTTGCGCGACCGCCCAGTTGGCGGATCGATTCAAGCGAATCATTTATCTCATATTCATCCGACCAGCGCCATACACAGGTCTGATCGAAAAACATTACATCTTCTTTGCAATGCAGATCGGGCATATTAAATGATATAAAGCGATATTCCTGATCCCCATCCATGAGTTTATCGATACAAGAAGTGATAAAATGCTTAAAAATATTCTTCTCGGCCTGTCGGCCATTACTTTTGTCATAGATAAACGTCATCCACCCTCCTGTCGGTTATCGATAAATTTTCTATGGCTCCGCCTGGTAAAGAATACGGAGAAAACCCATTAAATTCCTTGCACAATCGAGTGTGATTGTATCAAATTCAGGAAAACAAATCAATGATAAAACACTGTTTTGACTGTTTTTTAGAGTTTTCGTGTCGCTAAATTCGTTGTAAACAAAATGGGACAGAGTATTATATCGGATTTGGCTGGTTTTAATCCTGAATATGGAGTTTTTGATATATATGAATAAACAGCCAGATAGCTATGAAGACACAAGCGGTCTTATATTTGATATCATAAAATATGCTATCCACGATGGCCCCGGCATTCGGACAACCGTTTTTTTTAAGGGTTGTCCGCTCCGTTGTCGTTGGTGTCATAACCCGGAAAGTTGGGAACAATACACGGAGTTAATGTATCGGCCTGCACGTTGTACTCACTGCGGACAATGCATAGAAATCTGTCCACAGCATGCACTCGAATCCAAAAACGACCGTATCGTGAGGGATTTGAGCCGCTGTATAGTCTGCGGGGCCTGTGTAGTCCCCTGTCCTGCCGATGCCCGAAAATTAGTCGGCAGAAAGGTTAGTGCACGAGAAATCTTGCAGGAAATTGTTAAAGATTCCGTCTTTTACGACCAGTCCGGCGGGGGCGTCACCTTTTCAGGGGGCGAACCCCTTATGCAGCCCGCTTTTTTGACTGCTCTTTTGAACTTGTGCAAAGACAAAGGATTCCATACAGCCGTTGACACCTCTTGTTATGCAGAACCGAAGATTTTGGAGTCGATAATCGAGATAACGGATTTATTTTTGTGTGATCTAAAGCATCTTGATGGGTTAAAACATAAAAAATATACAGGCGTAAATAATGTCCTGATACTGGATAACATTCGTTTACTATCCAGCAGGGCTCGACAATTAATCATTCGTATTCCTGTTATTGGAGGATTCAACGACCAACCAACAGAGATCCGATCTATGGGAGAATTTATAAAATCTCTAAAAACCATAAAACAAATCGATCTTTTGCCGTATAATAGTGGAGGAATTTCCAAGGCCGAGCGTCTGGAAAAACAGCAAGGCATGATGAAAGCAGCACGGCCAACAGAACCACAATTACAGGAATTTACAAAACTGCTGGAACAGATGGGATTTCAGGTAAAAATCGGCGGGTAACTTATGAATGAAAGAGTCGCGAAACTGCGCAGACAAAGCGTAGCAACCAAACCTTATATCAGTTCAGAACGAGCCGAATTAGCGACAGACTTCTACCAAAGCGGCATTACCCTGGAAGTTTCACCGCCTGTGGCCAGGGCTTTGTGTCTGCATCATATCACCAGCCGCAAGCAGATCTGCATCAATGACGGAGAACTGATAGTCGGCGAGCGTGGGCCGGCTCCTAAGGCCACTTATACGTATCCCGAACTTTGCTGCCACAGTCTGGAAGATTTTGAAGTCATGATCCGCCGTACCCGGACCTCTTTTGACGTAAGCGAGGAGGTTAAAAAGGTGTATGCCGACAAAATCATCCCGTTTTGGAAAGGCAAGACTATGCGAGAAAAGGTCTTTGCCGCCATGGATAAAAATTGGCAGAAGGCCTTTGAAGCGGGGGTTTTTACGGAATTTATGGAGCAGCGAGCGCCCGGCCATGCCATTCTTGACGATAAAATTTATCACAGGGGTCTGCTGGACCTTCAGGATGATATCGCCGACAGTCTGAGAAATCTGGATATCCTCAACGATCCGCAGGCGCACAGCAAACAGCAGGAACTGTGCGGGATGAACTTGGCGATTGAAGCGATCCTGACGCTGGCTCGCCGCTATAGCGAAAAGGCCGAACAACTGGCCGCATTGGAAAAAGATCCCAAGCGACAGAAAGAATTGAGAGAAATTGCCGCCGTATGCCGACATGTGCCCGCACATCCGCCTCAAACTTTCCGCCAAGCCCTTCAAATGTACTGGTTTATCCATTTGGGCGTCATTACAGATCTGAATGTCTGGGATTCATACAACCCCGGCCGGCTTGACCAGCATTTGTATCCGTTTTATAAAAAGGAACTGGAAGCGGGCACGCTGACGCGAGAACAAGCCCGTGAACTGCTCCAGTGCTTCTGGATCAAGTTCAACAATCAGCCGGCCCCTCCAAAGGTCGGCATCACCGAGCAGCAGAGCGGCACCTATACCGATTTTTCATTGATCAACGTCGGAGGCGTCGATCCGCATACGGGACAGGACGCGGTCAATGAGGTATCTTATTTGATTTTGGAGGTTGTGGAGGAAATGCAGCTGGTCCAGCCCAGCTGCTGTATTCAGATCAGCGCTAAAAACCCCGATCACTTTGTAAAACGGGCCTGTCAAGTCATTCGTACCGGATTGGGTCAGCCGTCGGTGTTTAATACGGATGTGATTATTCGTGAGATGCTGCATGACGGCAAAACCATGTTCGATGCGCGCAGCGGCGGCCCCAGCGGCTGTGTGGAGATCAGTGCTTTCGGCAAAGAAAGCTGCACCCTAACCGGTTACTGCAACTGGCCAAAGATTTTCGAACTGGCCTTGCATAACGGCAAAGATCCTCGAACCGGCATCCAGATAGGGCCGAAAACAGGAGATGCCGCTGCCTTTACCGCTTATGAGCAGCTTCGTAATGCCTATCAAACCCAATTGCGGTATTTTATCGACGTAAAGATTCGCGGCAATAATCTGATCGAACGCCTGTATGCCAAGTGGCTTCCGGCGCCGTTTTTGTCAGTTCTGGTGGATGACTGCATCGCTTGCGGGCGAGACTATCATAATGGCGGACCGCGGTACAATACTACGTATATCCAGGGCGTTGGTATCGGGACGCTGGCCGATGCGATGACGGCCGTGCGATACCACGTGTTCGATCAAAAAACCATCACGATGTCGACTCTGTTGGACGCTCTGTCGGCCGATTTCCAGGGACATGAAGCCCTGCAAAAACAGTTGTCCCAAAGCCCGCGGTACGGCAATGATGATGATTATGCCGATGCAGCTGCCGTCGATGCGTTCAACATGTATTACGATGCCGTCAACGGACGGCCTAATACCAAAGGCGGAAAATATCGTGTAAATCTGCTGCCTACAACTGTGCATGTATATTTTGGGCAGGTGACCGGCGCACTGCCGCATGGGCGAAAGGCGGGAGCGCCTTTGTCAGACGGAATCTCGCCCAGTCAGGGCGGCGACTTGCATGGTCCGACCGCTGTCATCAAATCAGCGGCCAAGATCGACCATGCGCGAACCGGCGGAACTCTCCTGAATATGAAATTCAATCCGCAGGTGATGGAAGGCGAGGGATTAGAGAAACTGGTCCACTTGATCCGCAGCTATTTCCGCCTGGACGGCCATCATATCCAGTTTAACGTGGTGAGCCGCCAGACGCTGCTGGAGGCCAGAAAAAATCCGCAGCAGCATCGGGATTTGATTGTGCGGGTAGCCGGATACAGCGATTATTTTATCGAACTGGGAGAAGATCTGCAGAACGAGATTATCTCAAGAACTGAGCAGGCCTCATTCTAAAGGCGGCTGCGACGAGCATACAGATGCCGGCAGTTTTTCCAAATTCAATTCACAACCAATCGACGATGTAGGCGCAAGCTCCGGGATCCAATCCCAGATGATCCTGAAAACGGATACTCGCGGCAGCCGCTTTTCTTTTGAATTTTCCGGCAGCCGCCAGGCGCGGTTCAGAGTAATTCTCTTTTGCAATAAAATATAAAACAGGTAAGCGTTTTATTTGAGCAGGCCCATCAGGCCCGGCAGCCAAAGAGAAAAGATCGGCACATAGGAACAAATTATCAATACTGCAACCATCGCTATGTAAAAGATCAGGATCTCTTTGACAACTCGGGAGACCGTCGTCTGGGCGATCCCGCATCCAAGGAACAAGCAGGTTCCCACCGGCGGAGTACACAATCCGATACACAGGTTCATAATCATAATGATGCCGAAATGGATCGGGTGTATCCCAAGGGCCTCTACCACG
>JAKJEN010000085.1:0-6973 GCA_022705405.1 Planctomycetota bacterium
TGTTCGTCGCAGTGTTCCTTTTTGACGAATCGGTAGAACTCCAGCGGGTAATGCTTGCCGGAAGGACAAACGTAGTTGGCGATGATATAGTCATGGGCGATTTTGTGACGCTGTTCGGCATGATCCCAGAAATAGCCGGCATCTTCGATGTATTTGCCGTCGTGGTCGATCAGGGTGTTGTCGATGGCAATGACGCCCTGTGGGCTGTAGCGGGTATCCGGGCTTTCCTGAAGCCAGGCCAGACGATCCCGATTGAGGGTCTCTTCATCCCAATTGCCGCCGGTGACCCAGCGATTCAGGCAGGATTGGTCCGTAGTGATGGCGAATTCTCGATTGATGGCCGAGACATTCTTCTTGTGGGCAATCATCAGACCGGTCAGGTATTCGGCAAAATGACGGCGTTCGGGTTCATTCGGGAAAAGATGTCCCAGGCGGCCCAGGGCTTCCTCGACGACGGCCGGAAATTTAACGATAGCTGGCATCGCAATATCCTCCATGATATTATCGGACACAGTACTCTCAATATTTGTCGTCAAAAAGCCCATTTGGACTCCAATTTTTCAATTTTGCAAAACTTCAGTTATAACTTATTCTACCCGCAAAAAGATATTTCGTCCTCAAAAAACCTCATGATCCTCTCTTCTTATTGCATTTCTTGTTCCATTAAATCCTTTTAAACAGTATTTCGGCAAGATCCTGCACAGATAGCTCACTATTATCAGATGAAAAAGTACAGCAGAAATTTTCGAAATCTTTTCAAAAAAAAGTTTATTCCCTCATTTTTATCCGCTATAAACAAATGGCAAAACAGGAACAAGAACGATCCTGGGTCTGTCAATTTCAGATTAATTCAGAGGGAAAATGATATGAAAGTAAGAATTGAAGATAACTGCATTTCCTGCGGCCTATGTGTGAGCATCTGCCCGGATGTTTTCACAATGGGCGATCAAATAGCCGAGGTTCTTGTGGATATCGTCCCGCCAGATCTGGAAGGTCTGGTCCAGCAGGCGGCCAATGAGTGCCCCGTAGAGGCCATCATCATTGAATAGTCCCGACTGTGTTCTTCTCAGTTGGATAATCGGCGGCTTCTTTGATTTGCAGCCTCGATGGCTTCTCGAACGATAGCATCAAATGAATGGTCTGCAAATACCGTCAGGGCCGCCTCTGTAGTCCCTCCGGCAGAGGTGACTTTTTGGCGCAGATCGGCCGGGGATTGCCCGTTTTGATCCGCCTGATCAATCAGCAAAGCCGCCCCCTTGGCCGTCTGAATGACCAGTGTTTTGGCTGACTGAGCGCTTAGGCCCAGTTTTCTTCCTGCGTCGATCATCTGTTCCATCAGCAGGAAAAAATAAGCCGGCCCAGATCCGCTGACGGCAGTGACCGCATCGAGCAGTTCTTCCCGATCCACTGCAATCGCCTTGCCGACAGAGGAGAAAATCTCCTCAACCTTTTGCATGGCTTCCTGCGATGCGCCGGCATTATATAAACCGCAAGCCCCTGCGCCTACCATCGCCGGCGTATTGGGCATCGCCCGAATAATCTGGATGCCGTCAAGGGCGGCCTTAATTTTTTCGGTTCGCACGCCGGCGGCAATCGAAATTGCCAAAGAACCCTTCTTTACAGAATCAGATATTTCTTCCAGAACGGAAGACATTTGCTGAGGTTTGACGCACAGGAAAAGTATTTCTGTTTTCGAAACCAGCGTCCTGTTATCCGCGGTCACATTTACCTTATATTGGTTTTTCAACTGCTCAAGCCGCAGGGAACAAATATCTGATACCCAGATATTATGCGGAGCATACAGGCCGGCTTGTATTATCCCTTTCATCAGCGCTTCGGCCATGTTCCCGCCTCCAATGAATCCTATGGTTTTCATATCCGATCCTTTTAGGTTGTGTTTTAGCAATGGGAATTTATACAGTTCTTTGTTTAACCGGTCAACAGATCAAACTGTTCAGGGCTGAGCATGTGACGCAATTTCTGAAGGGCCTGCAGTTCGATCTGACGCACTCGTTCTTTTGTAACTCCCAGTTCCTCGCCGATTTCTTTGAGCGTCTTGGGTTTTGTCGGAATCACGCCCTCGCCCAGAGGAAACCGATTTTGAACGACGTAGCGCTGCCGCTCATCCAGTTCCTGCATAATAATCTGATGCAAATTGTGCTGGGCCTGCTCTACAGCCGACAGATCCGGTAAATCCTCGCGCATCTGCTGGGCAAACTGAGAAAAGTCAGAACCGGCAGCGCGGTCTGGGCGGCTTGCCTCAGCCGGGATCTTTCTTGCAAAATCCTTGGCGATGGCCAGTGTGGCGTACGTACTGAAGCGATACCCTTTTGTATAATCAAACTTTTCCACCGCCCGCATCAAAGACAGATTTCCCTCGCTGATCAGATCGCCCAGCACGGCGCCTGACTGTAAATGCTTTCCGGCTACGCTGATTACAAGCGGCACATTGACCTCCAGCAGAAAATGCTGGGTCTGTTCGGCCCAGGCCAGATATTGCTGAATCCGATCCAGTCGGCGGCTGGAAGGATAGCCGGACTGGATTTGTGAACGCTCCTGATACGCCAAAAATTTGAGAAGATTGTAGCGGCGAAACAGATCCGTTTCCTGAGCCCGAGTCAGGACAGCCGGCGGGCCGGCCGCCAGTTCCTTCAGCATTGATTCGGAAGATTCTAAAATCTCCTCAGCAGTTCCCGGCTGGTGAAATTGAGGGCTGTCAATGTACTCGATTCTGCTTGCGAATAATTCTTTGGCTCGTTGTTGATTGATGATGCGGTGGATCGAACTGGAACTGAGCCCAAAACGTTCCATCAACTGTCGATATCCGACCTTCTGCTGGTACAATTTGTATAAAGTGGCCCGCTCGCGTGTGTTCAGTCGGCCGAAAGGGCGAACAAATACAGGTTTTTCCGGATAGAGACGATCGTGTTCTTTTATGATCGAGCGAACGGTTTCCCGAGAACGACCAAGGGTTTTAGCCGTTTCACGCAGAACCGGATCGCGGCTTCGGGAGTTGGATTGGCGCACGAGTTTTCGAGCCAGATCTACAACGGCCTTTTTTTCTTCTTCATTCATTTGTGAGAATCGCCCTGCTTTTTGGATGAAATCCGCATTGGCCGCGACAAAGGTCTCTACCGAGGAGGCCGTAAAACCTACACGCTTTCGCCCGTCCGGAAAAAGATATCTTATCCCAACAAGTCCGCGTTTTTGCCAGCGGCGAATAGTTTTGTCGGATACGGAAAATCTCTGGGCCAGTTGGCTGATCGTATAGACTGGTTCGCTAAGATCAGAAACAGACAGTACCGTTCGGCTTCTGACCTGGGTGACAAATACACGCAAATCACTCAGCAACTCAGCGCCGGGAAGCATTAAATCCTGCAGACGACCGCTTACCCGTCGTCCGGTCAGGCGAAACACGACAAAATCAAAGGGATATTCCTTTTGCGGGTTCACAAGTATTTGCAGTTTTTCGGCATTGGCCAGAAATTTCTGCTGTTCAGAGCGGGAGGCGGCTTGAAGAGAATCAAAAAACTCCCGTAATACCGGATGTCTAACTTGTATTTGCATACCGTTGATTATCCGGTTTCAGACTGCTGGATGCAAGCAGTTTCCCCCCTTTCAATTTCTGGCCGGACCTGAGTAAAATTGTCACTAAAAAATCGTTTTTTTTGATTGACCTTTTTTATCATTTTCCTTATAAGACTGCTTTTTATCGACTAAGACACAAAACGAACGGGGACTTATGAGCGATTATATTGTACTGGTCAAGCAGGTACCGGATGTATCTCAGATTACGGACAATGCCTTTGACCCGAACACGGGAAATCTGATTCGCACCCGGCTTCCGAGCGTGATCAACGAACTGGATGCCCAAGCCCTGGCCTTTGCCCATTATATGAAAACTCTTTCCGGCGATACGCAGGCCCGGATTATTGCCCTGACGATGGGTCCGCCGATGGCCGCTGAGGTATTACGGTACAGTTTGTGCCGCTGCGCCGATACGGCCATTCTTCTGACCGATAAGACCTTAGGCGGGGCTGACACGCTGGCCACAGCCAATCCCCTGGCATGGGCAATCCGAAAGATCGCATCTGAAATATTGAACGGATCCGGAGATTACTATATTCTGGCCGGTATGCAGTCTGTGGACGGCGATACCGCCCAGGTTCCTGCCCAGGTGGCCGAAGAACTGAACGTCCCCTGTGTGGCCTATGTCACCGGAGTCGATTGGCAGGATAAGCAATTCCAGTTTACACGGATTATCTCCGGAGGCAGCCAGATAGTTCGCCTTCGCAGTAAGCCGGCTGTGTTGACTGTGGCCAAATATGAGTACCCTCTCTTTGCTTCTTTTGAGGGTACTCGGCGTTCTGCCCGTATGGAACTGATTCAATGGGGAGCCGACGCAATACGAGCCAAGGCCATTGGCGTATCCGGTTCCAAGACCCGGGTTATCCGCGTCTTTCCGCCCGGCAAAACGACCCGTCAATGCCAGGAACTTACCTCGGCAGCCCAACTGGCCGAGGTCATCCTGAAAAAATTCAAGGAAGCCAGTGAAAAGACCCATACGGCGTCCGAGAAGAAAGACGGCTACCTTCTTCCTTCCCGCCGGGCAAGTCGGTTTGATCGCTCTTATGAAGGCACTGTCAAAGAAGCGGCCGACTATAAGATTCTGTCTGAGCTGCTCGATGAAATGAAGATTACCGACCCAGCTCAAGTCTCTGAGGAAGCCCAGCAGACAATCCTGAAGGACAAGCGTGCAGATTTCACGAAGAAAGCGCTTGAGGACATGCTAGAAGGGTTCAGCCATACAAAGCCCAGCTATCGCGGCGATGTGTGGGTGGTCGCTGAGTATGATGAAAGCGGAATTCATTCGGCCGTTTTTGAATTGATCGGTAAAGGGCGGGAGTTGGCCGACTCGTTGAATGTTCAGGTCGGGGTAGTCTTGGCGGGCAGGCAAGTGCGTCCTTTGGCAGATTCTTTGATCGCAGCCGGGGCCGATACCGTCTATTTGATTGAACATCCGCTGCTGGAGTCGTTTGATCCGTTTCCGTGGCGCAAGGCCGTGGCCGATGTGTTTGAAAAATACAAGCCGCAAATCGTCTTATTTGCCGCTACTCCGCAGGGGCGGGTGCTGGCCCCGATGGTTTCGTACCGAGTCGGTTGCGGTCTGACGGCCGACTGCACCGGATTGGAGATCCGCGACAGCAGCCGAAAAAACCAGATTGCCGCGTTGTTCCAGACCCGTCCGGCCCTGGGCGGCAATGTCATGGCCACCATCTGCACCAAGGATTCAACCTGTCAAATGGCCACTGCCCGTCCTGGCGTTATGAAGCGTCTACCCGACGATTCCGGCCGACGGGGACAAATCATCCCTCATACGGTGACTCTGGATGCATCGGATCTGACCCTGGAGATTCTGAGCGTTGAAAAGGGCCATGGCCAGGTGAAATTTGACAGCGACTGCATCGTCAGCGGCGGCAAAGGGATGCAGAACAAAGACGCCTATCTGCGTTTATTGAAAACATTGGCCGAGACAATCGGCAACCAGCTGAACATCACCGTAGAACAGGGCGCTTCCCGAGCGGCCGTTGAACAGGGCTTTACGGATCGAATTCACCAGGTCGGCCAGACCGGTACGGCCGTCGGGCCCAAGCTCTATATCGCCGTCGGCATCTCCGGCGCTATTCAGCATATGATCGGCATAGCCAATACTGAAACCATCATCGCTATCAATACCGATCCGCATGCTCCAATCTTTAAACAATGTGACTATTATCTCATCGGCAGTGCGGAAAATGTTATTCCACAGGTCGTTGAAGCGCTTAAGGCAGGCACACTATGACAACTCAGCAGATCAATCACGTTTCTGTTTTGATTATCGGGGCCGGCCCGGCTGGTTTGTCGGCCGCCATCTCACTGAAACATCAACGGCCCGATCTGGAGGTTGTTGTCCTTGACAAGGCCTCCGGGGCCGGCCATCACAATCTGTCCGGCGCTGTTGTTGAACCGGCGGCCCTGGCGCGGCTGCTGGATCCGGTGGATCCGAACTGGAAGACAAGCGAGCAGGCCAAAAAGGTTTTTCTGGACAAAGTAAGCCGGGATGATGTGATGTTTTTCTTAGGTAGCCGCCTTTCCTTTAAGATCCTGCCTGCTTTGACGATTGCCAAAGCCCTTGGCCTTGGCATAGGTCAAATGGGCCACAAAGGGGACTATATCTGTTCCATCAGTCAACTGACCAGCTGGTTGTATGAGATTGCCAAAGGGCTTGGCGCAGAGATTTTGCACGGCTTTGCCGCCGGAGAAATACTTTGGGACCAGGATGCGCATATCGCCCGGGGAGTCAAACTGGTCGATCAGGGCATCGATAAAGAAGGCCATAAACAGCCCAATTATCTGCCCGGAGAAATCATCACCGCCGATGCTCTCCTCATTGCCGAGGGCTGCGACGGACAATTATGCGAACAGTTTATCTGCAAGGCCGATCTGAGTCGACAAGGGCATCAGCTCTACTCTATAGGCGTCAAAGAGCTTTTCAGGGTCTCCGACAAACAGTATGAGCAATTCGGCTCCGGCCGGGTTGTTCACGCCATGGGCTGGCCGTTGTGGACTCCGGTTCTTGGTCCGGCGATGTTCGGCGGCGGCATCATGTATCCGATGGGCAATAATCAGATTGCCGTTGGGATGATCGTCGGTTTGGATTACAAGTACTTTGACTTCAATCCTCAGGATGCTCTCACCCGGTTCAAGCAGCATCGGTGGGTTCGCCGTTTCATTGAAGGCGGCAAAGTCGTCGAGGCCGGAGCCAAGATGATTCCAGAGGGCGGCTTTTATGCCCTGCCTCGCTGCCGGCAGACCGGCACGATTGGTCGAAGCAATGTCTGCCTGCTGGGCGACAGCGCCGGGCTGGTCAATATGCACAAGATCAAGGGCATTCACAACGCCATCGAATCCGGTTTGGCCGCTGCAGCGGCGG
>JAKJEN010000085.1:6983-11372 GCA_022705405.1 Planctomycetota bacterium
CCCGCCTGCTCGAAGAGGCCGGGGTACTTAAAGAAATGGCCTCGGCCAAAAACTTCCGCCAGACCGTCGCCAAATTCGGTCCGCTTCAGGGTATGCCTCTGTCGATCCTCGGCGGGCTGCTGCCTCAATTTCATATAGAACCCGATTACAAAGAAATGACCCGTCAGCGTTATCGCCTAAAACCTTCGATTCGATTTGACAAAGATACTTTTACGGCACTTGCCTGTACGGAGCATAGGGAAGAACAGCCCAGCCATCTGACGATTCTTGACTCGGCTGTCTGCCGTCAGAAGTGTACCCCTGTCTTTCATTCGCCCTGCATTACCTATTGCCCTGCCGGGGTTTATGAATGCATCCATGAGGTAGTCAAGCCGGCCAACCCATCCAACTGTCTTCACTGCAAAACCTGCCAGCGAAAATGCCCCTTTGACAACATCCGATGGACCTGCCCGGAACCCAATGGCGGGCCCAAATACAAAACCATGTAATAGCACCTGAAACGATGAAAAATCGATGGTTAATTGCCCTGTCGGCTGTCGGCATCCACATTTCAATCGGCTCAGTTTATGCCTGGAGCGTAGTAATCAATCCGTTAATCAGTAATTTCGGATGGGAACGATGGCAGATTTCTCTTGCATTCAGTATTGCCATTTTCTTTTTGGGAATTTCCGCCGCCTTCTTCGGCCATTTTGTTGAAACCCGCGGACCCCGGACTTCAGGCACCCTTTCGGCGCTATGTTTCGGATTGGGCGTAAGCGGAGCCGGACTGGCCATTCTGCTAAAAAATTTGATCCTTCTGTATGTTTTTTACGGCGTTCTGGGAGGGATCGGGCTCGGAATCGGCTATATTGCGCCTGTTTCCACACTGATTAAATGGTTTCCTGACAAGCGGGGGCTGGCTACCGGGATGGCTGTTATGGGTTTTGGATTTGCAGCGCTGATCAGCAGTCCGGTGATGCAGTGGCTCATTCAAAATGTCGGCATTGGCGCCATGTTTTTTATTTTGGGGCCTATCTATCTGACCGTCATTTTCTGCTCGGCTCAGTATCTTTCCCCGCCGCCGTCGGAGTGGGCGCCTGCGGGATTTCGTAAAAATATCGCCTCGGGCAAAACAAAATCTCAAGAAGATCTGGCGATGCTTACCGCTAATGAAGCCATAAAAACCCTGCGTTTTTACTATCTGTGGCTCATGCTGTTCATCAATATAACCTGCGGCATTGCCCTGCTTTCAGTGGCCTCTCCGCTGGCTCAGGAAGCGACCGGAATGACTGCCATGGCCGCAGCGGCCATGGTCGGATTTATGGGATTGTTCAATGGGCTGGGACGTATCGGCTGGTCCGGTTTATCCGATCACCTGGGGCGACCTACTGTGTGGACAACATTTTTCATCCTCGAAATTGCCGCTTTTTTTCTGATCCCCCATATCGCCAGTAAAGGGATATTCCAAATCCTCATTTTTTTGATTATCACCTGTTATGGAGGAGCTTTTGCTTCTGCGCCGGCCTACATCAGCGATCTTTTCGGCACTCGGCAGGTTTCGGCAATTCTCGGCTATCTCCTTACGGCTTGGGCCGTTGCCGGCATCGTCGGCCCTTTATTAGTTTCCTGGGTGCGCGATACAACCGGCAGCTATACAAAAACCCTGTACCTCTTCGGCAGTCTGTTTATCGTCGCACTAATTCTTTCACTCCTGATGATTTTGAATATCCGACAGCACCGATCCAGGCGAATTGAGATTCCTCAAACGGAACCAACCCTGTAAACAGATAATTGAATCCTATCCTCTGACTTTCTGGAACCAAATCGACAAATCAAAACAGAGCAGCAGAGGATTTTCTATGGCCAGAATGCTGCAATGGCGACGGTAAACCAGATCAGCACGGCCATGAATACCTTAAACAAAGTTCCCAAAAGAGCCCCTGTACCAGCCCCCAGCCCTGATCGAAGCGATTGATCCGCTTGTTTTCCCCTCAACCGCTCAACCAGCCACACCCCAAGACCGGCTCCAATACATCCGCCCATTAGCGTCCCCAAAAATAAAATCGGAATCAGAAATGTCCCCAAACAAGCGCCAATCATCGCTCCGCCGATGGCTGCAAGAGACGCCAGCCAACCCGCCCCTGCCTTTCTGGCTCCGCCAAAACCGGCTGCAAACTCGACAACCTCGCCGGCCAGTGCAAAAATCGCGATAGCCGCCAGCGTCCATGGCGAAAATACGCCGCGCTGCCACTGCCACCATGCAAAGGCAGTCGTTGTAAGTACCATCAGCCAGTTGCCCGGCAGATAGAAAAACACCATCGCCAGCCAACAGGCATTAAGCAGAACAAGCAGAACAAGATATACGTAAATCAGATCGAACACCTTGACCTTTCGCGTCAATACAGGTACACTTATCTCTATAAAATCCTATGAAAATGGACGTCAAAAAACAATAAAATTACCTCTATGGATCTGTCTCAATTCAGCCGGCCCGTTCAAATGCTGTGGAAAAACTTGTCTTCCTGCACGCTTTGCCCGCGTCAATGAGGAGTGAACCGTCTGAAAGGCCAAAACGGCTATTGCGGCGCGGAGGCCCAGCCGATCATCAGTTCCTTCGGTCCGCATTTCGGCGAAGAAAGCGTCCTGGTCGGCCGCGGCGGATCAGGCACAGTCTTTTTCACCGGTTGTAATCTTCGCTGTATATATTGCCAGAACTATGATATCAGCTGGAATCGGCGGGGCGAAGAAATCTCTATCGTAGATCTGTCAAAGATTTTTTTGCATCTTCAAGAGGCCGGCTGCATTAATATCAGCCTGGTGACGCCTACCCATCAGATCGCCGCCATCGCCGCTGCCCTCGAAACGGCAAAAAAAGACGGTTTGTCTGTGCCTGTTGTTTATAATACCGGCGGGTACGACAGTCTTCAAACGCTTCGACTTCTGGACGGCTTAGTCGATATCTACATGCCGGATATGAAATATGCCGACGCCAATATAGCCGCTCGCCTCTCTGATGCAACAGACTACCCACAAGTCAATCAGGCAGCGGTACTGGAGATGCACCGACAGGTCGGCGATTTGCAGATTGTAAACGGCGTTGCAACCAGAGGCCTGCTGATCCGGCATCTCGTGCTGCCGGCCGATCTGGCCGGCAGCGAGCAGATTTTTGATTTTCTGGCCCGGCAGGTTTCTGCACGAACAGCCATCCATGTGATGGATCAGTATCGCCCCTGCTTCCAGGTCGACGGGGATACTGATCTTAATCGACAAATTTCTTCCGAAGAATGGATCCGAGCCGTGTCGCTTGCTAAGGCAAAAGGGCTTTTTTTAGTCAAATAAAACTAATTTTACGCAAATAAAACTTCAATATTGCGCAAATTTCTCAATTTGAAGGACAAGCATCTTTTTTTTTAATTCTGTATTTGCGATAATAAAGGTAAGATTATTAGGGGTAGTTGGATCCCCTCCAAATGATTTCATTAGGAAAATAGCAACTATACGAGGAGATGGTATGAGACCGCGGTTTGCTGCATTTCTATTGTTTTGTCTTGGTTCGACGTGCACTTGGGCCATTCCCGCATTTCCAGGCGCTGAAGGATTTGGAGCTGCGGCCACCGGCGGCCGTGGCGGAGCCGTCTATTTTGTTACCAATCTTAATGACTCCGGACCCGGATCTTTGCGGGATGCGCTCAATCACAATACCCCCCGCACAATTATCTTTCGGGTATCTGGAACCATCCATTTGACTTCCCCTCTGAAAATTAAATATCCAAATGTGACGATTGCCGGTCAGACGGCGCCTGGCGATGGGATCTGTATCGCCAACGGCACACTATATGCCGGCTATGATAACGTGATCATCCGTTATATTCGATGCCGGTTGGGCGACTGCTGGCCTGACGGCACTGAGAATGACGACGCGGACGCCACATGGGGTCGTTACGGAAATACAATCATCCTGGACCACGTGACGGCCAGCTGGTCGATCGATGAGGCGTTTTCCTATTACGTCAATACCAACTTCACGGCTCAGTGGTGCCTGATCTCCGAAAGTCTCCGCTATTCCCATCATGAAAAAGGTCCGCATGGCTACGGCGGCATCTGGGGCGGAACCAACAGTTCCTGGCATCACAATCTTCTGGCCCATCACAGCTCGCGAACGCCCCGCATTGAAGGGGATGTGGTCAATAATGTGGATTTGCGCAATAATGTTATCTACAACTGGGTCTTCAACAGCTGCTATGGAGGCGAGAAAGCTACCGTCAATATCGTCAACTGTTATTACAAATACGGCCCGGCAACCCAATCCCAAAAACGGTACAGAATCGTCAATCCGAGTTCATGGATGGATGAATTAGGTACTGTAAAATACGGGCTATGGTATATTGACGGAAATTATGTCCATGGCAG
>JAKJEN010000086.1 GCA_022705405.1 Planctomycetota bacterium
GATTATGCCTGCCTGGCCGGCGGCGACGCCGAAACCAACGCGTACTTTACCCGACAGGTCATTACCGGAAAAATAAACGGCCCGCGCAAAGATATTGTGGTACTCAACGCCGCAGCCGCTATAATAGTCGCCGGAATGGCGCGCGATTTTAACGAGGGCATCAAAAAAGCCGATGCCGCCATTCAAAATGGACAGGCCGCCCGATGCCTGGAAACGTTAATTCAAGTCAGCAATGGCTAAAATCCTGCAGGAAGCAATGTATCGAACGAAAATAAAAATCTGCGGTATTACGAATCTGGAAGATGCCCAGACCGCGGCCCGCCTCGGAGCCGATCTGCTGGGCTTTATTTTCCACGCCGCCAGTCCTCGTTATATCGAGCCGAAAAAAGCCATGGAAATTATCGCCAAAATTCCGACATTTGTCGATACGGTCGGCGTTTTTGTCAACCCGACTGCCGAGCAGATCCGTACGGTCAATGAGAAGGGCTGGTTAAACTGGATCCAACTGCACGGGGACGAAACGCCCGAATTCTGCGGCTCTTTGAACTGGCTGAGTACACGGACGATGAAGGCCGTGCGGGTACGGGAGAAAACCGATATTACAGCGGCCCTGTCCTATCCGGTCGATGCCCTGCTTTTCGATACGCATGTCGAAGGGATCTATGGGGGAACAGGCAAGACCTTTGACTGGTCCCTGCTAAGTCATCTAAACCGGCGGATCTTTCTGTCCGGAGGAATCACTCCAGACAATATTCTGCAGGCCCTGGCTGTGGGCGCCTGGGGCGTGGACATAAACAGCGGGATTGAAAGCAGCCCAGGCAAAAAAGATCCGCGCAAGATGAAGCATCTGTTTGATATCATCGGCCGCTCCGCCGGCAGAAAGGCCCGACTATGAAACACAAAGGACGCTATGGCCCCTATGGCGGATTTTATGTTCCGGAGGTTCTGATACCGGCTCTGGAGGAAATCGAGGCTGCCTTTGAACGATTCAAAAACGACCCGGAATTTTATGAGGAACTAGGGGCCTTGTACGCTGATTATGCCGGCAGACCGACCCCTCTGTATTACGCTCGGCGGTTTAGCGAGACGGTTGGATTTGCTGTCTATATCAAACGGGAAGATCTGCTGCACGGGGGAGCCCATAAGATAAACAATACCCTGGGGCAGGGGCTACTAGCCCGCTATATGGGCAAAACCAAACTAATCGCCGAAACCGGAGCCGGCCAACACGGCTTGGCGACCGCCATAGTCGGCGCCTTATTTGGTATGCAGACCAAGGTCTTTATGGGCTGCACAGACGTTCAGCGGCAAAACGTCAACGTACACAAAATGCGGCTGATGGGAGCCGAAGTGATTCCGGTAGAAGGAGGTACAGGCACACTCAAAGACGCAATCAATGACGCCCTTCGATACTGGACCGCCCATGTCAGCGATACGTTTTATTTATTCGGCACCGCCGGCGGCCCGCACCCCTACCCTTCTGTTGTGCGGTATTTTCAGGAACCCATCGGCCGAGAAACCCGCAGGCAATGCCTGGACAAGATCGGCCGTCTTCCGGATCTGGTTGCTGCCTGCGTGGGCGGCGGTTCCAACGCCATCGGCATCTTCTCCGGCTTTCTGGACGATCCGCAGGTTCAGTTGATCGGCGTCGAAGGCGGCGGCAAGGGACTGGATACCCGCCAGCACTGCGCTACGCTGGCCAAAGGAAGCGTTGGCATCCTGCACGGGTCGCGAACCTACCTGTTGCAGGATGAAAACGGACAAATTCATGAAACCGAATGCATCTCGGCAGGCCTGGATTATCCGGGCGTTGGGCCGGAACATTCTTATTTAAAAGATACTGGCCGAGCGAAATATGTCGCCGTCACTGACGAAGAGGTTTTGGATGTCTTTGACCTGTTCTGCAAGACCGAAGGCATTATTCCCGCCCTGGAAAGTTCGCACGCCCTGGCCTGGATATACCGGCAGAAAGGTCGACTGAGCCAAGACACCCTTGCTGTGGTCAATCTGTCCGGCCGCGGAGATAAAGACATCGGGATTGTCGAACAGCACAGACCTCTTGGGGAGGGCCTTTTATGAGTACTTATCAAAACACGTTTTCCCGTCTGAACAGGGCGGCTCTGATTCCGTTTTTTGTAATCGGCGATCCAACGTATGCCGTCTGCCTGGATTTGGTCAAGGCCGCATTGGATAGCGGGGCCGATATCCTTGAACTGGGGATTCCTTTTTCAGATCCGATTGCCGACGGGCCGACCATCCAAAAGGCCGATATTCGGGCGCTGGCTGCCGGAATCACTCCCGCCATGGCCCTGCGTTTTGTTCGGGAAATTACAGAATACAAACCCGTCCCTATCGGCCTGCTGGTATATTATAATCTGGTCGTTCAATATGGAACGGAGCGGTTTTTCAAAGATTTTAAAGAGGCAGGCGGCGCCAGCGTTCTGGTAGCAGACTTGAGTATTGACGATGCCGATGAAATCGTTCCAGCCGTCGAAGCCGTCGGCTTGCAGACCGTTTTCATGGTCACCCCCAATACGCCTGGCCCTCGGATTAAAGCGATTGTGGAAAAGACGACCGGGTTTATCTACACCGTATCCCTTTTAGGCACAACCGGCGAGCGATCCTCACTTTCAGACAGCATACGGCCGCTGATTGCACGCATCAGAAAACATACAGACAAGCCGATTTGTGTGGGATTCGGCATCAGCAGCCCTGAACATGCTCAGCAGGTGGCTTCCGCCGGCGCTGACGGGGTGATTATCGGAAGCCGGATCGTGAAATTCATCGAAGAAAACCTGGATCAACCTCAGCGGACTCAGGATCGGATTGCCCATTTTATATCGGAGGTACGGGCAGCCCTTGAGCAGACGGGCCGTATTGAACAAAAACGATAGAGGACTTAAAGTTCTGCAGGAACCTCTTTGTCTTCCTTGCGAAAGGATTCCAGCGACTGCGGCTCGGCCACTTTTCGATAGCCCAGCGCCTTCATTACCTCCAGCAGTTCCGTCCAGGTCGGAAAGGGACGCTGGTTGACCCGCTTGTATTGATCGATCGCCATCAGCAGTTCAAACTGCTCCTCGCTCATTTCGCCTTCTTCGGCTTTGCGTCGTTCTTCCGTTCGGCGGTGGCCGGGGCCTCTTCGCCGATCCCATCCGCTGCGGCGGTCAATCATGCACTTGCGGCGTTCAGTAAAGGTGCGCCGCTGGTCTTTTGATTCCGTATTTTTGTCATTTTCTTTGGAGCGATCTGTCATTCCATCACACCTTATTTAAAGATCCGTTTTGATCCTCTCGTAAGAGGGTTATTCGTACCTGTCGTCCTCGTCGATTTCTTCATCCATCCATCGGCCGCCGCTTTGGAAAAAGACATCGAAGAATTTCTCAAAGGAGGCCTGTGAAGCGATTAAGGCATGGGCCTGATCCAGATCCTCCTCACTAACCATCACCGGAATTCCCGGGCCGCCGGTTCCTGATGAATCCGGCTGCTTGACTATGGCACAAATCCCGTTTTCCTCAAGCATCTTTTTATGCTGGCAGGCCAGTTCAAAGTCTTCGGCAAACGCCACCGTCACAAACTCCTTCATCGAAGCTCTGCCGGGCCGTTTGGCATTCTTTTTCTGATCGGACATATTTTTCTCCATGCGCTTAGGATTTACAGCCGAATCCCTCATCGTCAAAGCCGCAGCGGCGATTAATCGAATTTGAAGAAAAAAATGCCTCCCAGACCCCGGCCGGGGGGGATTGCAACGATCATAAGGAATTTTGCGTTTATAGCCCCTTTCTTCGCTTAATTTTGAATTTTCAGGGAATTTTTTGTTGCAAAGCCCCCAAAGTATGACCAGAATACGCCCAAATAGCAGATAAAGACACGCGGGTGTCTTTTTTATAGGAACCAGAAACGTTTTAATGGAGGCGCCAAATGGTAAAGAAAAAAGCGGCAAAGAAAACTGCAATCAAAAAAGTCAGTAAAAGCGAGATGCTGGTGGTCACCAGCAAGGTCAAGGCCCATATCAAATCTAAAGGGATGATGACTTCCACGAATGCGGTCGGGGCCTTGAATGATAAGGTCTATCAGATGCTTGACGCGGCCATTGCACGGACCCAGGCCAATCGACGCAGTACGGTAAAACCGCAAGACCTGTAAACCACACACACAACATATCCACCTTCTAAAAAAGGTGATGTGAATTGGCTCGAAAAGCTGCTTCCGATAGAAGAAGTGGCTTTTTTTTGTCGGGTTCATGTGAAAATAGTTAAAATCCGGATCGTCTGAGTAACTCATCCCATCGCGCTTTCTCCTTCGCAGCTTTTTAAACTTGACGAATTCCGGATTTTTTAAGAGAATCTTTTAGACCCAATGCGTATCACTTTTTATACTTGACTATTATGGGTAGCTCGATAGGATAGAGCAAAACAGGAAGTCGTCTCAGAGTTCAGTGGATAATAAATAGTTGGTGAGTAAACGGGGTCTATTATGAAAGTATTCATGCTTGGTTGGGAGTTTCCGCCGTTTATCAGCGGAGGCCTGGGTACAGCGTGCCATGGACTGACCAAAGCGTTAAGTAATTTGGGCGTTCATATTACGTTCGTCCTGCCCAAATCCGTCGATACAGGCAACGCCACTCACGTCCATATGCTGACCCCCCAAAGTTGTCGGCCGTTGCCGGCTGCGGGTACTTCGTCTGTCGAGATCAGCGAAGAACTGAAAAACATCCAGTTTCATACAGTCAGTTCTCCCCTGCAGCCCTATATGACGCCCCAGCAGTATCAGAAAAAACTGGAAGAAATCATCAAGCAGAAAAAACTCCTGTCCGGCCAATCCCAGCAGATGCTGGATCAATGGCTCGAACGGGAATTTGAAACGGTCACCGCCGCGGCCGGCCAATATAGCGGCGATATGTATGCCGAATCTCATCGGTATGCCGCCGCCGCCGTTCATCTGGCTCTTCTGCAGGATTTTGACGTTATCCACGCCCATGACTGGATGACCTATCCGGCCGGCATCGCCGTGGCCGCCGTCACCGGTAAACCCCTGGTCGTACACGTTCACTCCACCGAGTTTGACCGCAGCGGGGAGCATGTCAACCAAATGATTTATGACATTGAACGTCGAGGCGTCCATGCCGCCAACAAAGTGATCGCCGTCAGTTATCTGACCCGCAACATCCTTCTGACTCGCTATGGAATCCTGGGCGATAAGGTAGAGGTTATTTATAACGGCGTGGAGGCCGAAGACAGCAGCCGCATCTCCGCCCACCAGGTCGGCATCCGAAGCGACGAGAAAATCGTCCTGTTTCTGGGACGAATTACCATGCAGAAAGGCCCTGAATATTTCCTTATGGCCGCACGAAAGGTGCTGGAGGAAATAGAAAACGTCAAATTTGTCATGGCCGGAAGCGGAGACATGATGCATCGCATCATCGAAATGGCCGCCCAGATGGGCATCGGCCACAAAGTCCTGTTCACCGGCTTCCTGCGGGGGGAGGATGTCAATAAAGTGTATCAGATGGCGGATCTGTATGTAATGCCGTCGGTCTCCGAACCCTTCGGCATTGCGCCTTTGGAAGCGCTCAATCACGATGTGCCTGTTCTGATCAGCAAACAAAGCGGCGTGGCGGAAGTGCTCACGCATGTGCTGAAAGTGGACTTCTGGGATATTCAGGAAATGGCCAATAAAATTATCGCCGTGCTGAAATACCCCCCGCTGCAGATGACCCTGAGGGAACACGGAAATTTTGAAGTGCGTAAATTAAAATGGTCCGGAGCCGCTCAAAAGTGCCTGCGCCTTTATCAGGACATGGCTGCCCAGGTCGCCACGTAAACAACTGCTGAAAATGAGGTACCGCTATGCCCTCGGTTTGTTTTTACTTTCAGGTTCATCAGCCCTTCCGCCTCCGGCATTATACCGTCTTTGACAAATCGGTCAGCTACTTCGATGAATTCAAAAACGCCTCCATTTGCAGAAAAGTCGCCAACAAATGCTACCTGCCGACCAACCGGCTCCTGCTGAAGATGATTCGCCGCTACGAAGGCAGATTCAAAGTCTCCTTCAGCGTCACAGGAGTGGTTCTCGAACAATTCCAGAAATACTGCCCCGAAGTCATGAGCACCTTTGACGCGCTGGCTGAAACCGGCTGTACCGAGTTTATTGCCGAAACGTATTATCACAGTCTCAGCTTCCTTTATTCTCGAAACGAATTTTACGAGCAGGTCGGCCAGCATATGGATCTGGTTAAGCGACTGTGGGGGCAAACACCCCGGATCTTCCGCAATACCGAATTGATCTACAATAACCAACTGGCCGAAACCATCGAGTCCATGAACCAGTTTGACGCCATAATTACCGAAGGGGCCGACCGAATCCTCGGGCACCGCAACAGCAATTTTGTGTACCGCCCGCCCAATTGCAAAAATCTCAAACTGCTTCTGAAAAATTATTCGCTCTCCGACGATATCGCCTTTCGCTTCAGCAACCGCGGCTGGGAGGAATGGCCGCTGGACGCGCCAAAGTTTTCACGATGGATCGACAGCGTCAACGGATGCGGGCATACCGTAAACCTCTTTATGGATTATGAAACCTTCGGCGAACATCAGTGGGAAGATACGGGTATTTTTGATTTTATGTTCCACCTTCCTGAGTATATCCTCCGTCATCCGGATAATAATTTTATGACCCCCAGTCAGGTGATCCGGTCTTATCCGGTGATGGATGTGGTGGATGTTCCTCATGTCATCAGCTGGGCCGATACCGAACGGGATCTTTCGGCCTGGCTGGGCAACGCCATGCAGTCCAACGCCCTCCATGAAGCGTATAAAATGGAAAAACTGGTCAAGCAGACGGCAAAATCGGACATTATCGAAGACTGGAAAAAACTGCTGACTTCAGACCACTTTTATTATATGTGCACCAAATACTTTTCCGACGGCGATGTCCACAAGTATTTTAATCCTTACGATTCCCCTTACGATTCGTATATTAACTATATGAACGTGCTCAGCAATCTTCGTCAGCGGTGCAAAGACGCCCTCGCCGAGCCGACGGAAGTAGAACAACAGGCCTCCTGAGGCGCAGCGCATGGAAACGCAGATCTCAAGCAGCGTGGAGCATCCATGAAAACACAGGGCGATTCGATCCTGTCGGTCAACTTGTCAGACCTGAAAACCGAGGATCTCCTGAAAAAGGAATGGCTGCTGACCAATCGGCGAGGCGGTTTCGCCTCAGGGACGCTGGCCGGCTGCAATACCCGCCGCTATCACGGCCTGCTGACCGGAACTCTTTGCCCCCCTGCCGGGCGCATTCTGGCGCTGGCCAACTGCCTCGAACAAATCTCCCTCGAAGAAGATCATCTTCAGTTTAGTTGTTTTGAGTTTGAACGGGTTCTCCATCCTCGCGGAGATCAATATCTGAACTGGTTTACCCGAGATCACAGTGTCCACTTCGAATATGAACTGGGCGTGGCTAAATGCGTCAAATCCGTTTATCTGTCGCCGGATCTGGATCAGGTCGCGATTGAGTACGCTTTTTCCGACCTGGCCCGTCCGTTTACTTTTTCCCTTCGCCCTCTGACGGCCATGCGGGATTTTCATTCTCTTCAGAACAGTTTGGCCAATCTGGCCGCCGGCTTTCCCGACCCGCAGACTGTCCGAATCCGCGGATCGACCGCTCCGGGACTGATTTTGGATCTTTACAGCCCGACCCTGTCCTTCAGGCCAAAGCCGGAATGGTGGTACAGATTTTATTATCGCATCGAAGCCCAGCGCGGTCAGGATTGTTTTGAGGACCTCTGGTCGCCCGGCAGCTATTCCTGCCGAATCGATCATCCGGATTCGGTGATCTTATGGGCAACCCTCTCAGCCGAAGAGAATGCACTCGAACCGCCCCGGCCGGACCGCGAGGCGTTGATCAACTCACTCAAACAGCATGAAAAAAACCTTTGCCAAAAGGCCTATGTCCGCGATCCGATTCAGAAGGCCCTGTTTGTATCCGCCGGACAATTTGTCATTGAACGACTCGTGGACGATAAAACAACGCCCACAATCCTGGCCGGATATCCGTGGTTTCTCGATTGGGGCCGCGATACCTTTATTGCGCTGCCGGGGCTTTGCCTGAGCACTGAACGGTTCGATACGGCCGCAGGGGTACTACAGACCTTTGCCGCTGCCGTCAGCGAGGGAATGGTACCCAATCGCTTTGACGATTACGGAGGACCGCCCCATTACAACAGCATCGATGCCTCCCTCTGGTTTATCCATTCGGCTTTTGCCTGGCTCCGCTGCAGCGGCGATGATGTCCTTTTCACCAAAACTCTCCTTCCCGCCATTCGGGAAATTCTGACCGCCTATCACGACGGAACCCGTTTTGGGATACGGGCCGACCAGGACGGTCTGATTACCGGAGGCGATCAGGAAACACAATTAACCTGGATGGACGCCAAGTACGGGAAGACAATTTTTACCCCCCGGTACGGCAAGGCAGTCGAAATCAACGCCCTCTGGTACAGCGCCTTGTGTCATATGGCCGACTATTATACCGACCGTCAGATCCCGGAATCTGAATTTTATGTCGCCCTTTCGGAGCGGGTAAAAAAAAGTTTTGTTGGGATCTTCTGGAATGAACAGACCGGCTGCCTGAACGACTGCGTCTTTCCCGACGGCACGCCTGACCCCTCTATCCGGCCTAACCAGATCTTTTCAGTTTCCCTGCCTCACAGCCCCCTCTCGGCCGCCCGAGCCAAAAGAATCGTCCAGATCGTGCAGCAGGAATTGCTGACACCCTACGGCCTGCGAACCCTCAGCCCGCGCGATCCCAAATACATCGGACGCTATGCCGGAGACGGCTATCAACGCGACAGCGCCTATCATCAGGGAACCGTCTGGCCCTGGCTGATGGGAGCGTTTCTGGAGGCCTTTCTCAAAGTGCACGACAACAGCGAGCGCTCCCGCAAACAGGCCGCGGCAATGCTCTATCCTCTGATCCATCACTTTGCCAATCATGCCTGTCTGGGCAGCATATCTGAGGTCTTCGACGGCGACCCGCCGCATTATCCAGGCGGATGCCCCGCTCAGGCCTGGAGCGTGGCGGAGGTTTTACGGATCTGGCTGCTTCTCCAAAAACAGCCGCAGTCTTAAGACCTGCGCCGGTCAGGAAGATTTGATTTCCTTCCTGAATCCCCTTGTGTTTCGATAATCCATCAGAATCTGGATCTTCTTAAAAACCGAGCCCGGCAGTTTTTCCTTCAGCATCCGTCTGGCTTCAGCCATACTGGTCCGCTGGGTCAGATGGGTAATCAAAATGTGCTGATTGTTCATCCGCTCCAGCAGCGGACCAAGTTCATCAATATGCATATGCCGACCCGCCTCTGCCCGCCCGGTATGTTCATCCTCATAAAACGTGCACTCAGCGATCAGGATCTTGCTGTTGGCGATGTACTCCAATTGGGAAAAATCCGCATACTGCGTATCGCCCAAATAACTGACCAGAGGAATTTCCAGCGGCAGATCGATCTGAACGCCCTGCCGCTTGAGTTCCACAATCTGCGGACCGCTTAACCCCAGGTATTCCGGAAGAAGTTTTTTGCGTTTCTCAATTACCGAAAAACCTACCGCTCCGCGCGTATGTTTGGTCGGAAATGCCCGCGCAATCAGATTCGGCTTGATCTGAAATTCATCCCCCGGCTCGACCCCGACCAGATTGGCCGGAATCCGATTGCCGTCCAGTTTGCCCCAGGCCTCCAGGATCTGACGGATCGGCCCCAAGGTATTGGGCGGGGCCAGGATCGTCCCGGGCGATTGTCCGCAGAATTTTCGATGCGACAGATAATAGGCCACCCCCGCGGCATGATCCATGTGTCCATGCGTCAGCAGCACGTGATTGATCGGAATCACCTGATCGGGGGCCTTGCCGATATCAAAGCACACATCCAGCTGCGGCATCGCGACGACCGTTTCCTCCCCCGCGACCGAATAGCCAAGGATCTCAAGATCCTCAATGGTGATGTGAGCCAGATTATGACTGGGCATTGATCTCTTTCTAAAATGTTCATCGTAAATGAAACACAAGCTTCTGTCAACCTTTTAACAGCCCTTGCAGATTCGCCTTAGCGGCGGTATCCTGCCTCTATGCCGGATAAACGAACCCATCGCGGGCCTGCTCCTGAAGACGACCGATTGTTCTGCGCAGATCAGATCCCCCCGCTTCGACAGGCCGTGGAGGATTATTCCTGGCTGTTGAGCCGCGATTATGCACAGCCCAGCGCCCTGAAACTCGTTGGCGACCACTGGGGTCTGGACCGCCGCCAACGGCTAGCCGTCATGCGTTCGGCCTGCTCAGATCAGCAATTAACCCGCCGCAGACAAACCCAAATCCAGCCAACCGAGGCGGCAGGCCGAATCCTTCTGGTGGATGGGTACAATATTCTGATCTCCCTTGAGGCGGCTCTGGGAGGCGCCTATCTGTTTGTCGGCCGAGACGGCTGTGTCCGCGATTTGTCCGGACTGCACGGTACCTGGCGGAAAGTCAGCCAGACGCTGCCTGCTATTGAACTGTCGGCAGCGGCTATTGACCAAATCAGCCCCAGCCGGGTCCGATGGCTGCTCGACCGCCCGGTCTCCAACTCCGGCCGTCTCAAAACCATCCTTGAAAAATTTATTAAAAAAGACGGCCGCCCATGGACAGTAGAACTCCACCAGAATCCCGACAAAATCCTCCGCCAATCATCCGACCTGGTCGCCACCTCCGACAGCGTCATTCTCGATGACTGTCTCCAGTGGCTGAACTTTACTCAGTTTGCGCTAAAAATCCATCCTTGTACAGATCGCCCTTTGGCAATCATCGACCTGCAATCTAAGTCCATTCCGGAAAAGCCCCTAATTTGAAATATCCCGCTCTCCTTTTGCTAAACTCATAAATCTCCTCTTTTTAAACCAGAATTTATAACTTGATCTTCAGAACTCGGATAATTCATAGACCTTACTTTTGTCCGGAAGATTTCTTATCAATCCTTTTTTTGCAGGCATAACATTAACGGATATTATTGATCTTTGAAAAGTTAAACGAAACAGGACTGAATGTCCGATAACAAGGACATGAGACCTTCAGGAAC
>JAKJEN010000087.1:0-237 GCA_022705405.1 Planctomycetota bacterium
CCCGCATCGAACGCCTTTTGATGGAAGATCTGTTCGGAAAAAATCTGACCAGCGAAATTGTTGACAAAAAAGGGGGTTCCAACGAGCCCTACGATGCTTTGGGTACGGACGATCCCTGGCTGGCTTCTCTTGAGCCGGTTCTTGAAGACCCGGGAGATCCTGCTGATCCGACCGATGATCTCTTCCGCTGGCCGTATATTTCAAATATCCTGACATCAATCCCAAATTATGGCGGCG
>JAKJEN010000087.1:276-10634 GCA_022705405.1 Planctomycetota bacterium
CCGATGCTGACGGGGATGGAGTGGCCGACAGCGTCTGGATGCCGCTTCCCAATCAGACAGCCGGCGGGGAACAGATTTATGCAGCCGTGCGCATCATCGACAACTGCGCCATGCTCAATCTCAATACGGCTTATACATTTTATCAGGATTCAAGAACTCCCGATACGAATCCGAGTTCATTTTTTAACAGGCCCTGTTATTTAAATCGCACAGCGACTCAATTTCCATATACAAGGGCGGGTCGTTATTTATCTGAGGTAAATGCATTGCCTTTTCTTCGGGGAGCGGATTTATGGTTTCGAGATCCAGGGCCTTTGGACAGACGCTGGTATAACCTGATGAAAGCCAAGCGCGCCTATGATTTCACTAACGATCTTCCTATGAGGCCTTTTGAGTACGATGAAACAATCATCGAGAATATTGAAAATCCGGGCAGTAACTATTCGCTTTTTGATATTAATGACGAATTAGAGATTCGGAATCGATTTCTGCTGACTTCTTTGGCAGAAGCCCGCTTTGAGAGTGTTGCTGTAGCCAATTATACCTTTGATGCCGGAGGCGGATTGTATGGTGTCAAACGGATTCCGTATGCGGATAATAATGAAGGAGGAATTCCTGAACTGGCACGATGGAAATGGCATATGGATCCCCGAAATTTCGACCATACAAGCGGGGCCTTTGAGGGATCCTGGAAGGGCCAGAATCTTGATAATAGGTTCTATTACGACCGTCGGCATGTGTGCACCTTTTATAGTTTTGACCGCAACCTTCGCTGGGGCGGCGATCCGGTCCCCGCTTCCTGGACTGCCGAAGAGAGAGAGCAATATCTGGAGATCTACAAAAAAATCTTCATGCCCGGTGAAGGGCATGCCGTCAGTGTCCGGGCGGATATCCTCAGCAACACCCCACAGGCCCGCCGCAATATCCTGCACCTGCTGTATGCCTTTCGGGCGTATTTCTATAATCAGGGCGCTGCGCTCAGGGAGGCCGCCCGCAGATCCGCCCAGTTGGTTGCCAACATGATCGACTATCTTGATGACAGCGAACCCGGCGCTCAGACGGGACCTTTTGCCCCCGGCCTCTACGGAGCTCAGTATAACCAGAAGCCAACCTATATCACCCGGCAGATCATCAACCGGATGATCGCTGAAACCACCGCTTATTTGTATAATTCCGTGGATTCCTCTGTTCCTTTTTATCCGGAAAGCGCAATCCCGGCGGCTTTTGAGTTCGGCCTGGACTCAAAGGATGTCGTTTACGGTTTTGAACGTCAGCCGTTTATCTCAGAATTATACGTACTCAGAGATAACAACAATAATACGGTTGAAGTGGCCCTCGAACTGCTCAATCCATATGATTCTGAAATTTCACTGGCCAATTGGCGAATTTTATTCAACCGGATCCGTGCCTCGACACCCTTTACAATTCCAAGTACAACAGTTATTAGAGCCGGTTCATCTGTCACCCCCAGCCGCTTGGTGATCCAATCTAATAATAGCTCTGTTCCGGTAACAGGAACGTCTGTAACACTGACAGGGTTTGGATTAAATACTCTGCTGGCCGATGCCAACAGCATCGACCTGCAGCGACCAGACCCGAGCGACCCTAATCCCGCCTCTCCCACTATGTTTATTACCGTTGACCGTATTCCTAAAAGCCAGATTCTGTTGATGCTGACCGATAACCCTGCTGACGGCCAGCCAACTATCCATTCTCTCAAACGACAGGATACCGGCTGGAAATTTACCAACGCCGGCGCCTTTGTCCATCAACAGGCCGTTCCCCCTGCCGCCAGTCCTGCCAGATTAGGCACGGCTAACGAAATTACAGTCAACCAGCCCGGCTGGCAGATGCCGGTTGCTGATTTTCATCCTATATCCGAAGATCGCAGGTTCTTTACGCTCGGTGATTTCCAGAAGGTTCTGTTTATCGGCAATCAGGGCGGAAATGACCCCAATACCGTCACGACAGCGGTAGCCGAGGCCGCCGATGAAGGCGATATCCGATTTGATATAGTCAAGAATCCTGAACTGCTTGGGTATATCTGCTTCCTCAATCGAGAGAATGGCTCGCTTCCCGGCCGAATCAACATCAACACCGCACCCAAGTATGTCCTGGCCGCGGCGATCCCGTCGATTCTGACCCATTCATCCGGAACCGTTAATCTAATTGATCCTGACACGAGTACTCCCCAGATCGTTGAAGAGTATGCGGATTTAATCATTAAAAATCGACCCTATAGGAATATCGGAGATTTGCTTAAGATCTCCGCTTTTAAGGAATATGCCGAGATGGACGGGCTCGATATGATAGGAGATCAATCGATCAAGGGGGACATTGAAGAACGAGATCTGATTCTTTCTCATTTGTCCAACATCTTCACGACCCGAAGCGATGCCTTTACGGCCTATATCCTGGTCCGTCTTGGTCCCAGCGGTCCTCAGCGACGGGTAATGGCAATTTTCGACCGCAGTCAGGTCTGGGGCCCCGAAGATCGTCCCCGGATTGTCGCTCTAAAAACCGTTCCCAATCCAAGGTAAATTTTGGTTTTTATTTTATATCGCCGGGTGTTGCTTGCGGTTCAGAATACGGCCGTCCAGCGAGATGACGATCTCTTCAAACGGCATCGGTTTTCCGCTTTGGGCGATGGCCGCTTGAGCGATTTGTATCAGTCCTGAGCAGCAGGGAACCTCCATTCGCACAATCGTCAGAGAATGGATATCGTTGGCTTGCAGGATCTGGCTGACTTTTTGGACATAGGATTCCCTATCATCCAGTTTGGGGCACCCTACGGCAAGGGCGCGACCTTTCAGCAGAGACGGATGAAAGTCCCCCATCGCAAAAGGCACACAGTCCGCAGCCAGCATCAGATCTGAACCGGCAAAATAGGAGGCCATCGGCGATACGAGTTTCAGCTGTACCGGCCATTGATTCAGTTGTGAGGGCACAGGCCCGGAGGCCTCAGAACCGGCCGAGGAGGGCTTTCGATGGATCGACTGCATTCCCGGGCAGCCCGTCGGCGGGGTTGGAACGGCGGCCTGCTTTTGCTGCTGCAAATACGCATGGACGGCCTTTTCATCAAAGGCCGCCGCTTCCCGCTTTTCAATGGTTATAGCGCCCTGGGGACAGTGTCCAAGACACGCCCCCAGGCCGTCACAATATACCTCGCTTACCAGTTGGGCCTTACCGTTAATAATCTGGATAGCCCCTTCGGCGCAGGCAGTCACACATTGCCCGCATCCGTCGCATTTTTCCTGGTCAATCTTAATTATATCTCTCAGCGCCATTTTTGCCTTTCACGGTTCTGTTTGTCTGTTGTCTTTTACTGCACATCAACGAAGATCCTGCTGGTCCGTCGTCCCTTTTTCCAGTGCAATGGCCCTTGGAAACAGAATATTGTTTTCAAGATGAATATGCTCATGCAGATCCGATTCAAGTTCCTGCAGCCCTTCATAGAGAGCGCGAAATTTAGCGCAGGCATCGCCCGGAAGACGATAATCCGAAGTCAATTGGCGCATCCTCAGAAGGGCCTGGCCCGCATGATCGTGTTCGTATTCCATCTGAAGAATCGGATTTTCAACCGTTCCGCAATGCATCGGCGGCGGCGTTTGCCCGCGGCTTCGATGCTGCTGGATCTGTCGAATATACGGAAAAAGGATCTGCTCTTCTTTTGCCAGATGCGGAACAAGTTCGTTCTCCAATTCCGCAAACCTATCGCTCAGTTCCGACAACAACCGCCCATGGCGATCTGCATGCGCCCGAAGGACATCCTGCAGCAGTTTTCCCAGTCGAGGCAGATTCTCTTTAAGATAGGTATGGTGGCGGCTTTCAATATGATCCGCCAGATCCTCCAGATCGGCCTGCGACCAGTTTTGTCCCGAGTCGTCCTGATTTTCAAGACGACCGGCGGCCTGATTCACGATGGATTCTAACTGCTCCAGAGTCAGCCCTGCTTCTTTGGCCGCGCTTTGAAGAGTTCGTTTTCCTCCGCAGCAGTAATCAATTCCCTGCTGTTCAAGCGTCGCTCGAAAGGCCGGATACTGGACCGCAAATTGTCCCACTGTTTGATTTTCAGACAGCCGTATCTTCATGCTATACTCTCTTTTCTATTTTTCAGGCCAGCGCCTCGGCCAGATCTTTTTCCGGCGTGGAGATTGGCGCAATATTGAATTTTTCCACCAGAACATTGAGGACATTCGGCCCGATGAACGCCGGCAGCGACGGACCCAATTTCATATTCTTGATTCCCAGATGCAGCAGGGTCAGCAGAATGCACACCGCCTTTTGTTCGTACCAGCTCAGGACGATCGACAGCGGCAGATCATTGACTCCGCAGTTAAAGGCGCCGGCCAAAGCTACCGCGATCTGGATGGCTGAATAGGCGTCGTTGCATTGGCCGATATCCAGCAGCCGTGGAATCCCGCCGATGTCGCCGAATTCGAGCATATTAAAGCGGTATTTACCGCAGGCCAGCGTCAGGATCACGCAGTCATCCGGCACGGACTGGGCCAGTTCGGTATAGTAATTGCGCCCCGGTTTGGCCCCATCGCAGCCGCCGATCAGGAAGAAACGGCGAATCTTGCCCGCCTTGACCGCCTCGATCACCTTATCTGCCACGCTCATTACGGCATTTCGCCCAAAACCGACCATAATCCGTTTTTCCTCGGCGTCGGCGGTAAAGCCCGGAGCTGCCAAAGCCGCTTGGATAACCGGCGAAAAATCTTTATCCTCTCCAATGTGCCGCACATCCGGCCAGGCGACCAGGCCTGTGGTAAAGATTCGGTTTTTATAACTTTCTTTCGGGCGCTGGATGCAGTTGGTTGTCATCAGAATCGCGCCCGGGAAAACATCAAATTCTTTGTGCTGGTTCTGCCAGGCAGTGCCGAAGTTGCCAACCAGGTGCTTGAATTTTTTCAATCCCGGATAGGCCAGGCAAGGTAGCATCTCGCCATGGGTATAGACATTGATTCCCTTGCCTTCGGTCTGCTGCAAAAGCATATATAAATCCTTGAGATCGTGGCCGGATACAAGAATGGCCTTGCCCTTGACCGGCGTAACGCGCACGGAAGTCGGCTCCGGATGTCCATAGGTTTGGGTATTGGCCTGATCCAGCATCTCCATGACTTTCAGATTAATCTCGCCTACTTTCAGAGTCATCGCTACCAGGGTATCGACATCCTCGGCCTGAGGTTCAGTCAGAAAATCAAGCGCCTCATGGAAAAATGCGTAAACCGAATCATCTTCCACACCGAGAATCATCGCGTGATCGGCATAGGCGGCTACCCCTTTGAGCCCATATAGGATCAGTTCCTGTAGCCCCGCTACGTCAGGACCGAGGACCTCCAGCCGTTTTGCGATGCTGATGGACTGGGCCTCTGCCAGCATTTGTTCTCGGCTGGATGGGGCCTTCCAGTCGGCCGGAGAAGACAGAACTTCAGGAGTTTTTCCGCCCTTTTTGCATGCGTTTTTGTACAGATTTTGAGCTTCCGCGATAATTTTCCCAGCCCTCTGAATCAAGGTTTCCAGGCGAGCAGGGTCAAAGTTTACATTGGTGACTGTAGTAAACAAGGCCTCTACGACAAATCGGTCAATCGTGCGATCTTGAAGCCCTAATTTCCCAGCCCGATGCGCATATTTGGCAATTCCCTCGATAGCATAAATAAGAAGATCCTGTAAATCCGCAGTTTCGGGATTTTTCCCGCATACGCCCATTTTTACACATCCCGTACCTCCGGCCGTTTGTTCGCATTGATAACAAAACATTTTTGTTCCTTTCTCTAAATTATAAATTGCTGAATTTCCATACCCGTATTTAGTCTTTTTGACGAATCATAGTTAAAAGCATCTTAAAGGGTTCTGCGGCATCCACCGAGTGGGGGATCCCAGCAGGCATAATTACTATCTGCCCTGCGCTTACCGTGACCGGCTTACCGCCTATAGTCAGAACAGCCGTCCCTTCTACGATTTGCACTACGGCATCGTAAGGAGAAGTATGCTCGCTAAGACGCTGGCCCCGGTCAAATGCAAATAAGGTCAGTGAACCTACTGGCTTGTCAAGCAAAATCTTGCTGACAATGGAATCCGGAGATATTCGTACCAGATCTGACAAGTTAGATGCCTGACTTACTAATTCATTGAGGATCTTATGCGTCTTATTCTTCGAGGTCATACTGCGTTCTCCAATTTAACATTTTTGTTTGGAATTGAATCTGCTATTTTGCATCTTTGAAACGAATTTACAATTTCATTTTGAATCCGGCTTAATTTTACATGCAAAGCACAATTTTCCTTCATAGGACACTGATAATTTCCTAAAAAACAGCGATTAACACTGACCGGTCCTTGGATAGTTTCAATAACATCAAGAAAACTAATCTGTTCCGGATCGCGACAAAGAAGATAACCTCCACGAGGCCCCATTACAGATTTTACTAACCTGTTTTTTTGCAGCTTTTGCAGCAGTTTACATGTAACCGGATAAGGAACATCTGCATTATTGGATAAAATCCGTGCAGAAACCGCTTCTTTATTTAGATAAAATCCTGCCATAAGGTTCATAAGACGCAACGCATAATCTGTATTTCTTTTAATTATATCCATAAAGGATCCAATAATTTATAATATATAGGAGCATTATAGTCTTACTAATAACAAATGCAAACCTTTTTTTAAAAATAAAAAACTTTTTGCAACATTTGCTTTTATCTGCACGTCTGATATAATACAGGAGTTCTTTGGCAGGATGGTACGGTCTTAAATATAGTAATTCTTAATTTATAAAATTGAATTGTTCATTATTTAGAGATTTTTTTAGAGTTTTATCAAGGCTTAATAGGTTGGCTTAAACTATAATAGATCGGCTGACTTGTATTATCCTGAAAGGAAAAGACAACTTTGATCAACTTCAAATGTTCAAAGTGTGGGCGTGTTTACAACGTACCGGATGATTTTGCAGGGAAAAAGGTGCGGTGTAAAGAGTGTCAAACTGTAAACACAATTCCCGCCCAAAATAATGAAAATCTGCCCAAAGACTGTGCAGACAGTATTACGGCGTATAATAATCTGCTAAACGAATTGCTTCGTTATGAAAAACAAGCCCCGGCAGTCCAGATAGAATCCTGACTGGATTGTTTTGGGTAGAACCTGTCAAAGACGAGCTTTTCACTTTGATTTCCCCCTTATCTTGCAAACAATTATTTCTTTCAGTATATTTCCCGAAGGTACAAACAAAAGGAAGTCACTGTGAAAAATCGGCGATTTTACTGTCAGCGGTTAGAGGGTCGTCAAACGGTTTTGGAAGCGTCGGAAACCCATCATTTGGCTCATGTCCTCCGACTGCGACCGGGAGATTCAGTAGAATTGTTTGATGGAAAAGGCAAAACAGCTCGAGCTGTTATTGAGTCTATTACAAAAAAAGAAACCTTTCTAAGTCTTCGTGAGATTCAAATCCATCCAGATCCCAGCTTTAGAATTATTCTTGTCGTTAGTATGGCAAAATCACAGCGATTTGATTTTTTGGTTGAAAAATGTACAGAAACAGGGGTCGATCATATCGCGGCGGTACAATTTGAGCGAACCGTGAAGATGGGAAAAGAAACATCCCTCGGCCGATACGAGAAGATTAGCATTTCTGCGGCCAAGCAATCCGGACGTGTTTTTTTGCCTGTGTTAACCGGCCCTGATATTTTTATAAATACAGTCAAATCCCTTGCTGCTGAATACCCGCAGGCCTTCTGGATCTATGGAGAAAGTGAGTCTTTAACCAGTCCTGCGCACTCTTTTTTCAAAGATCGGATTGCTTCCAGTTCGCAAGTGATTGCCGTTGTTGGTCCGGAGGGGGGTATTACAGAGGCGGAAAAACAAATCTTACAGAACTTGGGAACCCTGGATCTGTGCATAAGTCCCAACATCCTCCGTGTTGAAACAGCGGCAATCGCTTTTTGTGCTGTGTTATCCGCATTTCGAATAAGAAATCCGAGCAGAAATGGATGAGTTATGCTTAACAAGCAGGCATATTTTGATGCCGGCTTGGCCATAAACCGCAATGATGCCAACACTGGAGAGCGGCTCAAGAACCGCCAGGACACAGGGCTCCAGATGTGATTTTCATGGCTTTGACTTGGATATGATTCCTGGCGCTAAAACGATAAATCTCAACTCGCCTTCGGCGAACTGTTTTAACTATACGTTTTGCACATCAGATTAAAAGAATCTGGGGTATATAAAAATACATCTTTCTTGTTGTTGTTCTTTTGAAATCCTTATATAATTAATTGCATAAAATGACAGTATTTTAAGATATATGATCAATATCCAGTGAGAAAATAATGCTAAAAGTAGCTGGTATAGGCGAAATTCTTTTTGATGTCTTTCCTGAGGGCAAACAACTGGGCGGTGCGCCTTGTAATTTTGTTTTTCATTCAAAAGCTTTGGGGCTGGATGCCTATTTAGTTTCTGCCGTAGGAAACGATGAAAACGGGGTCGAACTTTGTGAAATATTACAAGTAAACGGCCTGTCGCTGCAATATATACAACGCGCACCCTTCCCAACAGGAACCGTAGAAGTAAGTCTTGATAAAGACGGTACAGCATCTTATCTGATTAATGAAAATGTCGCTTGGGATCACATATTGTGGTCGCATAGTATGCAAAACTTGGCTTCAGAAATGGACGCTGTATGCTTTGGTTCTTTGGCGCAGCGATCAATTCAGTCCTCTAAATCGATACATAACTTTCTGAAGCATACCAAAAAAGACTGTTTAAGGGTATTTGATGTTAATCTGAGACAGGCATTTTATTCTCGAGATATTATTGAGTCTTCCCTGAAGAATGCAAATGTACTTAAACTCAATCAAGAAGAACTGGAGATAATAAAAAATATTTTTAATTTACCAAAATCGGATAACGAATCTCTTCGCATAATTCTGGATCGGTATGAACTGTATTTTATTGCTCTTACTCAAGGTTCTGCAGGCAGCGTTATGATCGATCCTGAAAATAATTATTACTGCCCTGCATTTCCTGCAACCGTTAAAGACACCGTAGGAGCCGGCGACGCTTTTTTAGCCACAATGATAATGAGCAAGTTGCGCGGTTTATCATTGGATAAAGTAAACCGATTAGCCGGCAAGGTGGCCGCTTATGTATGTTCTCAATCGGGAGCAACTCCATCTTTACCAGATAGTTTGCTCTCCGAACTCAAACAAGAAAATATGCCGGCCCAAACAATTGAAAATACGCATTCACAAAAAATATACCCTCAATAAGGAAAGTCTTTTCTGCTTTATAAACAAAACAATCCTCAAACACATCGTTTTATTATAAAGGATATATGAAGATGCGAAGCGTTTTACTGAAGAGCGCGATTGTTGCGGCGCTGGGCGGTTTGTTATTCGGTTTTGACACAGCAGTCATTTCCGGCGCCGAAAAGACCTTAGAACAGATTTATGAAGACCAGTATATATTAATAGCGCGCTATTTCGGCCGTCCTGATCTTGCCGCCGAACAGAGCGAGGACGACCTTTCTATGCTTCATAAAACATCTTTCTGGCACGGTACCGTTGTCGTCAGCGCACTGATTGGAACGGTTATCGGCTCTTTATTGTTCGGAAAACCAGCGGATCGATACGGCCGACGATCAATCTTGAAATTGCTTGGGATTTTGTATTTTGTTTCAGCCGTCGGCAGCGCATTGGCTTGGGAGATGATTTCTTTCAGCATTTTCAGATTCATCGGCGGTCTTGCAGTAGGAGGCGCTTCTGTGATTTGCCCAATGTATATAGCGGAAATCTCTCCTGCATATGTGCGCGGCCGGCTGGTCGCGATTACTCAGTTTAATATCGTTCTGGGTATTCTGCTGGCCTATCTGTCCAATTGGATCATCAGTCTGCTAAATCTGGGCGCGTTGGAATGGCGATGGATGTTCGGGGTAGAAGCTTTTCCGGCGGCGGCTTTTTATGCGATGTTATTTTTTATTCCGCGAAGCCCTCGCTGGCTGATAGCGCAGGGATATTTGGATGAAGCACGAAATGTATTAAATCAAGTCGGTACCGATACCGGCAATATAGACGCAGAATTACACGTGATTCAACAGTCGCTCAGCGAGGATGCCAAGAGTTTAAAAGAGCCGTTTTTTCGGCGCAAATATCTTAGGTCTATTATGTTGGCAGTGATGATTGCCATGTTCAACCAGCTATCCGGCATCAACGCCCTGATCTATTATACCAAACGGATATTTGAGATGGCCGGGGCCGAGAGCGCATCCGCCCTTGCACAATCTGTAATTATCGGTTTCACGAACCTGATATTCACAATGGCGGCCCTGATAGTCATTGATCGTTTTGGGCGTAAAAAACTGA
>JAKJEN010000087.1:10682-10998 GCA_022705405.1 Planctomycetota bacterium
TCAATTGGTTATATTATCAGCTTAACCGCTGTAGCATGGGGATTTTATTCCGGCACAGGAGGAGCGATTGTATTAATAGGATTTATTGTTTTTATTGCGGCCCATGCTTTTGGGCAAGGCGCAGTCATCTGGGTTTTCATCAGTGAAATATTTCCCAATGCTTTGCGAGCGCGCGGCCAGGCGCTGGGCAGTTTTACCCATTGGATTATGGCGGCTTTAATCTCCCAGACATTCCCGATGTTCGCCGAACAACTGGGGTGGCGTATTTTTGCAATCTACGGACTCTGTATGGCCGGCCAGCTTGCCTGGGTCCTGC
>JAKJEN010000088.1 GCA_022705405.1 Planctomycetota bacterium
TCCATAACGATATTATCGGACAAAGGGAGCCAATTACTGAAATTATGCTAACGAACCGAAATTGAGTGAACGCTTACTATATTTTTAATTAGGGAGGTCGTGATGAAAAGTGTAATTACAGCAGGAATGATGGGTGTGTTGATGGTAGGGGCTTTGGCCAAATCAGATTTGACTAAAAATCCTCTTTGTACGGCAAATGGAACGCAGGAAGATCCGGCCATGTCCGGATGGACGGCAGTTTGGGCCGATCAGCGAAATGGTTCGGAAAATTCGGATATCTATGGATACCTTTTTTCTGAGCCCAATGAGCTGGCTATTTGCACTGCCCAGGGTCGCCAGACAAAACCGGCCGTCAGCGGTTCTTATGTTGTCTGGCAGGATGAACGTAACGGCAATAGCGATATCTATGGGTACGATCTGACTCTTCGGGAGGAGTTTGCAATCTGCCTGAACAGTTTCGAACAGCAGTATCCCGATATCAGCGGCGATGTGGTTGTCTGGCAGGATGATCGTAACGGCAATTTTGATATTTTTGGATACGACCGGCTCACTCAAACAGAATTTGCAATCTGCACAAATCCATCCAACCAGTTCTATCCGGCCATCGATTGGCCCTGGGTGGTCTGGGTAGATTCTCGCAATGGCGGCAATTATGACATTTATGCGAAAAATCTTCAAACCGGCGTGGAAGTTCCGGTTTGTACAAACTCGGCTGTACAGTTTTGTCCGGACGTTAGCGGAGGACTGGTTGTTTGGCAAGATGAGCGGAATAAATCAACGCTGGGAACAGACCTATATGCTCGCCAACTCCCAAATGGCGAAGAATTTGCGGTTTGCACAGAAGCAGGAAATCAGATTTTTCCGGCGATCGACGGCTCTCTGATTGCCTGGCAGGATCGACGCAACGGAAACTATGACATCTATGCCTATGATCTGAACACATCGTCTTTTATAGAAGTCAATACAGATAACGGCGATCAAAAACAACCGGCCGTATGTGGAAACCGAATCTTGTGGGGAGATGGGTCAAATCTGTATTATGCGGATGTCGTTGATCCGACTGTGCTGAGGCTGCTTTCTCCCAACGGCGGGGAAATGTTTTTGGCCGGTAAATCGATCCAGATCACATGGCAGACCGAAGGTCCAGCCCCTCAGTACATAAAAATTATTTATTCGACCGACAATGGGCAGAACTGGAGTATAGCCAATGAGGAAGCGCCCAATACCGGGTTTTATTTCTGGGATTCGCCTTTGGATCTGGATTCAGTAAACTGTCTGATTCAAATCAGTGACCCTTCAGAATCGCTGATAAATGATACAAGCGACGCGGTGTTCACGATTTTTAAGTGCAGTTCGTCCCTGACGGCGGATCTGAACGGCGATTGCCTTGTGGATCTGGAAGATTTATCATTGCTTGTCAGTCAATGGCTTTTGTGCGGGAATCCATATAATCCGCAGTGGTGTTTTGTGATTGAATAACCTTTATAAGGATACGTCAATGGTCAAACTCGAGAAGAAAATTGCAAACAAATCAGTTGTGGTTGGTGTATTGGGACTGGGATATGTGGGTCTTCCGTTGGCGCGGGAATTTGCCGTCGCGGGGATCCGAGCGCTCGGTTTTGACATCGACGACAAAAAAGTCAAGGTGTTAAACTCCGGACGCAGTATTATCAAGAACGTGCCGCATGAAGTAGTCCGCAAGATGGTTAAAAGCGGCAAATTCAGCGCTACAGCCGATATGTCGCGGATAAAATCAGTCGATGCCGTGCTGATCTGCGTACCCACTCCGCTGACGGAAAATCGTGAACCGGATATGCAATATGTTGAAGGCAGCTGCAGGACGATCGCTCGATACCTGCGGAAAGAGCAGTTGATTTCGCTGGAAAGCACGACCTATCCGGGCACAACTCGCGAACTGATGAAGCCGATCCTCGAATCAGGCGGCCTGAAAGCAGGCAGAGATTTTTATTTGGCCTATTCTCCTGAGCGTGAGGATCCGGGCAATAAGCAATTCAGTACCCATACTATTCCCAAGGTGGTCGGCGGGCTGACTCCCAGGTGCCGTAATCTGGCTCGCCGGCTTTACTCGCTGGCCATTCGTACGATTGTGCCGGTCTCTTCGGTGGAGGCGGCCGAGGCCACCAAGATTCTTGAAAATGTCTATCGCAGCATCAATATCGCGATGGTCAACGAACTTAAACAGGTCTTTGATCGGATGGATATTGACGTCTGGGAGGTGATTCGGGCGGCCAGCACCAAGCCGTTTGGGTATCAGCCGTTTTATCCGGGTCCGGGTCTTGGCGGGCACTGCATCCCGATCGATCCGTTTTATTTGACCTGGAAAGCCCGTCAATATGGGATGACCACGCGGTTTATTGAACTGGCCGGCGAGATCAATACCAATATGCCTCATTATGTCATACATAAAGTCATGGAGGCGTTAAACCAGCGAAAGAAAAGTCTGAAGGGTTCCAAAGTGCTGGTACTGGGGCTGGCGTATAAGCCGGATATCGACGATGTCCGCGAGTCGCCCTCGCTGGAATTGATCGAATTGCTCAAGGAGCGGGGCGCCAAAGTGGATTATAATGATCCGTATGTTGCGCAAACTCACAAAATGCGTGAATATGACCTGAAGATGAAAAGCCGGCCGCTGTCGGCGGCGATGCTGAAAAGTTACGATTGCGTGCTGATCTCGACCAACCACAGCGATTATGATTATAAGTGGATCGTCAAACACGCCAAACTGGTCGTGGACAGCCGCAATGCAACCGGATCGGTCAAATCCGGCCGCAGCAAGATCGTCAAGGCCTGATTTTACCGGGTCTTCGATACTCGTATTCAATTGGTTTGTGTTTTTAAGTCTTTTATAATCGAACAATCTGGTCATTGAAGGTTGACATCTGCTTGTTATGGTTGATATCAAACAAATTGAGCGTGAAATCGTCGAACGCTTAAAACCACTGGATCCTAAAAAGATCATTCTCTTTGGGTCCTATGCCGCTGGGACAGCCGATGACAACAGCGATGTTGACGTATTTCTTGTCAGTGATTCGCAGGAAAACACGATGGAGTATCAACTCCGTGCGATGATGCGACTGAAAGACTTGATTAGTAAGTATCGGATCGGATTTGATGTATTATCGGCATCACAGGCCTTTTTAAATAGTCGCCAGGACTATTTTTATCGCGTTGATATTTTGAAAAATGGGAAAGTACTTTATGTCAAACAGGACTAACGCGAAAGAATGGCTGCAGAAGGCCTGGCACGATTTAAGTTCTGCACATGTCCTGTATGAGGCCCTCCATTATACAGACACTATCGGCGGCGACCTGCAGCAGGCGATTGAGAAAATGCTCAAATCGTTTCCAGCTTATGAAAATAAGCCGATCAAAAAGACGCATAACTTGCTGGAACTTGCAGTGAATATAGCAGAGTATATCCGATTTGATGAAGCAGAAATGAGGATCCTTGGAATCGCTACGCTGTATTATGTGCACGATCGATATCCGATTTTCCAGAACGTGCTGCCGGATCGTTCGCAAATCCGAGATGTGATGGATTTTGCAGATCGTTTGTTTGTAAGAATCTGTGGAATATTAAAGATCGATGAAATGGAAGTAAGACAATAAAAAACCTTTTATATTCTATTCCAGATATCCTCTGTATATTAACAGGTCCTATATTTTTTCACCCTTCGACGTTTGGATTAGGTATATTTTAATGTCGGCTGTACATTAAGGATCTGTTTATTTGAGGCCCAAATATGAGACCGCATAAAATTGTGGATATATTGGCTGTACTGCTGGTGGTTGGTTTTTTGACCTACACCGGAGCAGTTTTTTTTAAGCCCCACGCCGTAATTTCGGAAACGGCCAAGGACTCCTTTCACAGCAGGCCGCCGGTGTCCAGCGGGGTAGATGATGTTCAAGAGGTCGAATCTGCGGCGGCCAATTTAGCCCATCTGGCTGATACGGCCGGCTCTTATTCCGATTTTCCAGATATATTCCCTCTCGAAAACAGCCAAACGGATGTTTTTATCAGTTCCTCTCATGTCCACCTGTTGAATACCGAAAAAAAACCTATGCCGGTACCGAGCGCTCCTCTCGAGGTTTTGTCCGCTTCTTCTTCTCCGGCCGTATCGACAAGCAGAACTGCGCCTTCGGGGGCCGCTTCTGTTCCCTCTTCGGCTGTTGCGGCATCGACGGGCGGATCTTCGCCTACGAGGACCGCTTCCGGTTCCGGCGATACATCCGGTTCAAGCAGCAACTCGCAAGATTCTTCATTGAATCGACAGTTTTCAGGCCGCGGCGCAGGGTCTGCTCCTTTGCAGGTTATCAATATAGCGGATGAACTAAGGAAATTAAGACCTCTGCCGAAGGTGCATTATTCATGGGGTCTCAGGTCGGATTTCATTAGCGATCGCGATAATGAATTAATGTATGAATTGGCAAGACTAACTCATTCTCTGTCGATTGTTGGGGAAGCAACACCGCCGTCGCAGATTGACAATTGCGTTTATACCTGCGCTAGAATCAATAAAACAAATCCTGAAATTCCCTGTTCTATCGGAATAAACTATAGTCCCTGGCATCGAAAGTTTAAGCCCGAACAGGGATTTGCTAAGCCAATCTCCAAAAAATACAATTACACTATTTTTTCTGATCGAACGTATCATGCCGAAATAAAACAATTTGTATTGAAGATGACAGAAGTGAAGCGGTGGGTCAATCAGAGTAATGCAAAATATGGCTCTGATGTTAAAATTGGCGCAATCCTGTTGGATTGTGAAAGATTTTATCGGCGAGAAAATGATCCCCTCTGGAATGAAACCATGGGCGAGGCCCTGAATGCAATCCACGTAGAGGCGGTCAAATTATTTCCGGACGCCCGAATCGAATGGTATAACCGGGGCAGGTTTCAGGGGCCTGATGAAAACAGACCTTTATTAAGCAATTATCTTGTCGATAATCTTATCATGACAGGAATGTCCTGTTCTTTGTATTCTCTGCCGTATCGGACAAGAATGCAGAAACTATTTCAGGCCACCTGCGATTTGGCAGATACGCATACCCTTGACGGGAAAAGACCGTGGAAAGGGCTTGATGTCACGCCTTGGGTTGCCCTTAATTATGGCATGGATTGGGAGATCTATAAATCCGGTGAACGCGACTTAAAAGTATGCCATAGAGATTATGGGCCTTGGGATTATCCGCTAAGCGCTTCAAGGGAAATGGGAGCAGAAATAAATTCTTCTGTTTCGCCTTATGATCGGGCAAAGGTTGTTATTTTTTTCCCGGCGCCGTTTGACAGCAACTTTCCTAATTGGGGCAGACACTTTATTGAATACTGCAAAGGGGCGGCCCAGGCCAGCAGTCAATGACAGCTTATCGGGTCGCAGTTCAGCTGATTCGTACAGTACGGGAAATTTGTTTTCGATTCAAGACAATTCACTCCTTAAATACGGAGGACTTTGATGATTAAGATCATTTGTGTCTGCGGCGCCCGCCCGAATTTCATGAAAATTGATCCCATTATGAAGGCCTTTCAAAAGCATGGCGGTTTTGAAACGCTCTTGGTGCATACGGGTCAGCATTATGATGAGAATATGAGCAAACTCTTTTTTGAGGAACTGCACATTCCCAAGCCGGATATTAATCTGGAAGTCGGTTCCGGCTCCCATGCTGTGCAAACGGCGGAAATTATGAAGCGGTTTGAGCCGGTGGCGCTGAACTTTAAACCCGATTATGTTTTGGTGGTCGGGGATGTTAACAGCACGATTGCCTGCGGTCTGGTTGCCGTAAAACTGGGCGTCAAATTAATTCATGTAGAGGCGGGTCTTCGCAGTTTCGACCGGACGATGCCGGAAGAGATCAACCGTTTATTAACCGATTCTATCAGTGATCTATTGTTTGTGACTGAGCAGTCAGGTGTAAATAATCTTATTCGGGAAGGAATAAATTCGGATAAGATTCATTTTGTCGGGAATGTCATGATCGATACATTATTGGCGAATCGAAAAAAGGCTGAGTGCTCTCTGATCCTATCAAAATTAAATCTTGAAAAAAAGAAATATGCAGTCGTCACGCTGCATCGACCAAGTAATGTAGATAACCCACAGATATTTGGACAGATTCTTTCGGCTTTTGAAGAAATACAAAAAGATTTGAAACTGGTATTTCCGATTCATCCGCGCACCCGAAATAATTGGAAAGGCAAAGATTTAGGCAACAGGCTGGAGTCTATGACGAATGTGATTTTACTGGATCCGATAGGGTATCTTGATTTCCTGTGTTTGATGGCCAATTCAGCTTTGGTGCTCACTGATTCAGGAGGGATTCAGGAGGAGACAACGATCCTCGGTATTTCCTGCATGACTCTACGGGAAAATACAGAGAGACCGGTAACGATCACTGAAGGTACCAATCAGTTGGTCAGATTAACTTGTGAAGACATATTGTCTCACTATCGAGATCTTAAATCCAATCGTTATAATATAAGCGGGAAAATCCCTCGTTTTTGGGATGGAAAAGCGGCCGATCGTGTTGCAGAGATAATCCATAATACATACTCAAAACTCATATAGCAGTATCTATTCGGAAGTATATGCCCAGTAGTTCACAAATGTTAATTTTATATCGGTTCGTGAAAACTATAGATCTGAAGTTGCTTGCGAGATCATGGGATAAACCGCAGAGGTTGTAGTGGATTCTACTTTACTGCCTCATCCCGTTGATGGCCATTAGCCAGCAGTTGAAACGGGATTAGGAAGACAATATTTTGATGCGTACACTCATATTTAAAACAGGCGTTCTATTGGAGTCGAATGTTAGGTTTACCGATAGTTAAAATTACAAGAGATTATTTACGTAAGGGCTTGGGGATAAAAATAAAAATATATATGAGGCAGGTCCTTCGAAGCTTTTCGTTTAACAAAAATTACATCATTTATTCTGTCATCAATATTTCAATGAACAGCCTTTTCATTAGACTATAATAAGAATAAGCCACTTTATACTATCATTTGTAAAATAGTTGATGTAAAAAGTATAGAGATAAGTTTTTTTGGCTAATCTGAATCCAAGTTGTTATATATAGGCGAGAAATTTCCAAAAATGGGAGATCTGTTTTAAATTATTTTTAGAAGTCATCCCAAAACCCTCCTTAAGAGGATAACGATACAACCGAGCTGAATCATGGCAAGGAAGTTTTTAAGATGATATTCATAACGAACAACCAAACGTCGATAGTTCTGAAGCCAGGCGAACAGCCGCTCCACCTTCCACCGTTTTCTAAATCGTCGCAAGGATCGACCGTTTTGCGTGACGGGCATTCTTCGATTTCCTTTATGCGGAGCAATCAGCTCAACGCCGCGTTCTTCGGCCAATCGTTGATCCAATGTATCACTGTCATACGCTCGGTCGCCAATCACTTTTTCCGGCACATGCTCAAGAAAACAAGCATCCAGCGTCTTGTCAACCAGGGTTACTTCATGCGGTCGAGCGCTGGTTGCGTCAATGGCGATAGGAAGACCAAAAGCGTCTGTGAGGCCCATAATTTTGGCGCCTTTGCCTTTTTTGGTTTTGCCCACGCCATCGCCCCTTTTTTTGCCGGAGCAAACGTTCCGTCGATAAACCCTTCGCTCAGGTCGATACCGCCACGTTCCTTCAAGTCCTGGGCCAGTTCCGCCAGTATTTTGGCAAAGACTCCCGATTCGGTCCACTCCTGGAGGCGTCGATGGCAGGTACTTTTGGGGGGATACCGCTCGGGCAGGTCGGCCCACGGGGCGCCGGTTCGTAATATCCAGAGAATACCGTTGAGGACGGATCGCAAATCCTGCGGCGGCCGGCCTGACGTTCCAGGTTGGGCTTTGGGTTTCGGAAAGTATTCGGCAATCCGTAGCCATTGTTCGTTTGTAAGGTCCATAGACCATATATCGGCTCTTACTTACCTGATAATTGAGGTTTTGGGATAGCTTCTAGAAGATAATGACATGTTGGAAAGACTGAGGAAAATTGATTTTTTTCATGTTAAGTTATAAAAAGCTAAACGAAATAAAAGAAAACCATGTTTCAGCAAATCGAGGATTCTCTGTCGTTCAAAGCAGAACGATAATTATGAAAAATATAATCAGGCATTTAACCTATTTGTTTTGGAATTTCCTTCAGCAATTCTCAGTCACAGGCATTCCTCGGCTTGTTTTGTTTCCGATTGTTGCGTATATTGTCGGCAAGGATGACTTCGGCCTGTTCGCTACGGCTATCAGCTTTATTTTAATTGTAGGAGTCCATCCGGCCGATGGTCTGGCGATGGGATTGCTGCGTAACCTGTCTCATTATCAGAATAATGAACAAGAGCGTCTTGTTGTCACCGCAATTCGAATGAGCCATAAATTTTTGATCTATTTTATCATCGTGGGACTGATTCTGCTGGCGGGCATTGTCTCCTTCGGTCGAGTTGATATAAAAACGTATTTGTGTTTGACTTTTATGCTGATTTCGCTGTATGCGGAAAATCAAATGATGCTGATATTGACTCCGCTTCGCTATAAACGCATGTTCAAAGAATATGCGCTGTGCTATATCGGAGACGCCCTGTTAGTGCTGGCATTTGGGATCGCCGGGGCCTATATCGGAGGAATCGGGGGGACGGCGCTTGGATTAATGACGGCTCATTGGACGGCGTGTTGGATTCTGAAAAGGAGATATTGCCAGCCGGGCTTAGAATACAATTCCGAGCAGGCGAAAGTCTTGCGTTCTGTCTGGCTTCATATCACTGTAGCAGGAATGCTTGTATTGTCGGGGCCTCATTTGAATCGGATTGTACTGAGAGTTTACACAGATAATGAATCGGTAGCTGATCTTTTTGCCGCTACGGGTATAGCGTATGTATTTGTAGCTCCTGTATCCAATTTCAGCGCATTCCTGCTGAGTATGATATCCAGGTATAAAACAACCGGCGATATCGCAGGTTCTGTGTTGAAGAAAATGGTTGGCTTGATGGCCTTCGGGGCGATCCTCGAGATGACTTTATTTTACAGTATCGCTCCGATTGCAATGAAAATTCTGTTTCCTAAGTTTGGGGATCGGGCAGAGGGATTATTCAACATCTTGGTTTGGATGATACCGGCCGGCGTAATCAGCGCTTTTATGCGGCCGCTGCTGACCAAATTTGCCGCCGTTGCGTGGATCCCACGGATCAATTTTTTCGTTTTGGCTGTGATGCTTATTTTAATGTTCAGTTTGATTCCTCGATGGGGGATTGTCGGTGCGGCGTGGTCCATTTCGATGGGCAGTATCTTTGACGCTATCCTGCGTCTGAGCATTTTTGCGGTCATCTATACACGATCGATTCCCCTCGATAAAACAGCGGGCTCGGGCAGACTGTCGGAATCCGTTTCACAGGGAGATATTTTGTAGGAGATCATATCATGCCTGCTGTCGATCCCTTTCAACTGGTTATCTTTTTGAGCGGTTTATCCGCAGCGATGATGATCTGTTTTTTATATCCGATCCTGGGGTTGATTGCCTTTATGAGTATTTATCTGATCAAGCCGTTCTTGCTTACAAGGATGCCGTGGCTGACCGGCGCTGTCGGGTTTCTTGTCGATATGGGGACAGTCGCTTTGGCGGCATTGAGTTTGGTGTTTTATCATTGGAAAGTTCCACCCGGGCGGCGAAAAATGACCTCTTATACCGTCGTTGTCTGTTTATTCTTTGTGGCCCTCTGGGTCTGGCTTCGATACCCGGCAACCCGTTTTCCGGAGTACGGTATCAAAAAAGCGCTGATTTTTTCTATCTTTGACGTGTCGGTAGTACTCTTGGGAATGTATTGGACCAGGGGACTTATGGAAGCCCGCAAGATTATCCGGGCCCTGTTTTTTCTTGGAATTATGGTTGGTGCAGGCACGGTTTTTTTGGGTCGGGCAATTGCTGAAAATGAAGGCGCAAGAATCTCTTTTGCGTATTCCAACCCACTGGCGCCGGCGGACTTCAGTTCCTATCTGATTATCGTATCGGTCTGCTACTGGCTTACCGGGAAGACTGCCCGGAGAGCCGTTGTCGCCATAGCGCTTTCGATCCTGGGGCTGGCTGCCGTATTTCGCACCGGAACAAGAGGCCCTGTTTTTGTTATTCCACCGGTTCTGCTTGTGGTATTCTATTTTTATCGACGGACGGTTAACTTGAAATTGGTAATACAAATTATGCTGGTACTGGCAGTTTTATATGGCGCGATTACGGTGATCCGTCAGCAGGGACTAATTGGAGAGCGGTTCCAATCCAAGGATGTAGAGGCGGGTTTTATGATCCGTTTAAAGATGATGAAAATGACCCTCATGGGTTGGCTGGAAAATCCTATTCTGGGGACAGGTCCAGGCGATACGAGTATTCAAATAGAAGCTGAGGGCGAGGGTTATCCTCATAATCTTGTCCTGGAGGTTCTCAGCGAATTGGGTTTGGTTGGATTTATCCCATTTCTATTCCTGATTACGAAGCCGTTGTCCGGCTGGCGGTATCTCACATCAGAACACTTCGAAAACACAGATCTGAAGTCTGTATATGTTCCTATTTGGGCGTGTTATTTTATGGCATTTATCAGTACGTTTAAAATGGGCGGCTATGCCGGCAGCAATATGTTCTATTTCTTTGTGGGAGCCAGTCTTTCTCTGGAGATGCTGTGCAGGCAATCGCTGGAACAGGCGTTTTGGAAGCAGCAATCTGAATTTATCCGGCGGGATGAAATAGTAGAAAACCACCAGTATGTTTTTGAATCATAGGTCTCTGGCGATTAGATTGGCAAATAGGATGAGGAAAAACGAAAGAATAAAGAAAAACGCAATGTTATCTTGGAATACGGCGAAAGAGTATACAATATTAAAAATGGCGATCTATTGATCTTTGAAAAGTTAAACGAAACAGGACTGAATGTCCGATAACAAGGACATGAGACCTTCAGGAACCCCT
>JAKJEN010000089.1:0-4662 GCA_022705405.1 Planctomycetota bacterium
CGCTTCATGCCGAGGAACGGCTGGTCCTGGAGACAGCGCAGGATGAAATGAGCACCCGAATTATGGATCTGATTACCCCAATCGGCAAGGGCCAGCGCGGACTGCTGGTGGCCCCGCCCAGAACGGGGAAAACGGTGCTGCTGCAGAAGTTGGCCAATGCCGTCAGCAAAAATCATCCAGAGGTAAAGATGATTGTGCTGCTGATTGATGAGCGTCCTGAAGAAGTGACCGATATGCAGCGGAAAGTGGACAAGGGTGTAGAGGTGATCAGTTCGACGTTTGATGAGCCGACCGCCCGGCACTGCCAGGTGGCCGAGATGGTCATCGAAAAAGCCAAGCGCATGGTCGAATACGGACAGGATGTTGTCATTTTGCTGGATTCTATTACTCGTCTTGCCCGCGCTTATAATACGGAAATGCCGCATTCCGGAAAAATTCTGACCGGCGGCGTGGACGCCAATGCTATGCAGATGCCCAAGCGGTTTTTTGGGGCTGCCCGAAATATCGAAAACGGCGGTTCGCTGACTATTATCGCCACGGCCCTGATCGATACCGGATCCAAGATGGACGAGGTGATTTTTGAAGAGTTTAAGGCCACCGGCAATATGGAACTGCATCTGGACCGCAAACTGGTTGAGCGGCGCACATTCCCGGCGATTGACATCAGCAAAAGCGGTACACGCCGAGAGGAACTGCTGCTGGATCCGCGGGAGTTGGAACTTGTTTATCGTCTGCGTAAAGTACTTAGTGAAATGAATATCGTGGATTCCATTGAATTGCTCAAGACGCGGCTGGCTCGATGCCGAACCAATGCCGAGTTTCTGATGACCCTCAAACTGGATTGACCACAGGGATATACGAAAGCAGACTTTACAAGGCGAAAAATAGAGGTACAATCAGCGTCCCGGGCGTATTTATGCTGACCCGGGACGTTTTATTATAGAGTAGAACCAAGCGGGACAAGGAGATCGATGACAGAAGAAATCGCCAAGATTTATGATCCGAAGGGAATCCAGGCCCTGGCAGAGGAGATCTGGCAGCAGGGTAGATACTGGCACGCATGTACGGATTCAAAGTCCGCCAAAGGGACATATGCAATTGTAATCCCTCCGCCCAATGTGACTGCCGCTTTGCATCTGGGCCACGCCCTGAACAATACCCTTCAGGATATTTTGATCCGCTGGAGGCGGATGCAGGGCTTTAATACCCTCTGGATGCCCGGGACCGATCATGCCGGCATTGCCACTCAAACGGTGGTGGAAAAACGTTTGCTGGCGGAACAGGGCAAACGCCGCAAAGACTTTGAGCGGGAGGAATTTGTCGCCCATGTGCAGGCATGGAAGGATGAATACGAGGCCCGCATTCTGGAACAACTCAAGAGCATGGGTTGTTCGTGCGACTGGGAACGGACGCGTTTTACGATGGATGAGGTCTGCGCCAGGGCGGTGCGGACCAACTTCTTCAACCTGTTCAAAGACGGGCTGATCTACCGCGGCAAACGACTGGTCAACTGGGATCCGGCTACCCAAACGGTACTGGCCGATGATGAAGTGGAACACCAGACGGTTCAGGGATATTTTTGGTACTTGCAGTATCCGCTGGCTGAACCGGCGACGATAGGGGGCACAAAGATTGGCCATGTGACTGTGGCCACGACTCGGCCGGAGACGATGCTGGGAGATACGGCCGTGGCGATGAATCCGGCCGATCCGAGGGCTGCGGCGCTGGTGGGCAAGCAGGTTCGACTGCCGATTGTCGGCCGCCTGATCCCAATTGTCGCCGACGAACATGTTGTGCTGCCGAATCCCGACAGTGAAGATGAAAAAGCGAGATTTTCTACCGGCTTTTTAAAGGTGACTCCGGCCCACGATCCCGATGACTGGGAGATCGGCCGACGACATAATCTGGATGTCATCAATGTCATGGCTCCGGATGGAACCATCAGCGATAAATACGGCTGGACGGACTGGGAGAAGATCAAAAATCCGGATGTGGAAAATTTGCTTGGAATGGATCGCTTTGAGGCAAGAGAGGCGGTCGTGGAATGGTTTCGACAAGAAAACCTCCTCGAAGAGGTTCGGGATTATGCCCATGAAATCGGTCACAGTTATCGAAGTCATGTTCCGATAGAACCGTATTTGTCGGATCAATGGTATGTTGCAGTCAAAAAACCCATTTCAAGTTTCAAGATTCAAAGTTCGAATCTAAATTGTGAAACTGAAAATCGTGACGGAGCGGCCTGTATAAAAGATACCGATGTGCCGGTCAACTCGCTGGCGGGATTGGCGCTTGTTCCTCTTTTGAATGGTCGGCTTCGTTTCATCCCCGAACGCTATGCGAAAACCTATCAGGAATGGCTGGAAAACCTGCGGGATTGGCCCATCAGTCGTCAACTCTGGTGGGGACATCGAATCCCCGTGTGGTCCGGCGAAAACTATCCGTCCGGTTTCAGCGCCGAAAAAACGGCGATACAAAAAATATCAGACGATCAGGGGCGGCAGCGGTTTTATATATGTGTAGAGTCTGACGCGGAGTCTGTTGAAAAAGAACTCGAAAAGCAGGGCTATGTTCGAGACGAGGATGTTCTGGATACCTGGTTCAGTTCGGCGCTTTGGCCGTTCAGTACGCTGGGCTGGCCGGAGCTGACGGTTGAATTGAAGACCTTTTATCCAACCCAGGTCCTCTGTACAGCCAGGGAAATCATTACACTGTGGGTGTCCCGGATGGTGATGATGGGCCAGTACTGTGCGGGGGATATTCCTTTCAGCGATGTCTATATCCACGCGATGATTCAGGACGGCCAGGGACGCAAGATGTCCAAGAGTCTGGGCAACGGAATCGATCCGCTGGTGGCCATCGACAGCCATGGGGCCGATGCCATGCGGTTTACCCTGGCGCAGATGACTACGGAAACGCAGGACATCCGAATGCCGGTCAGCCGCATTCAGCTGCCGGATGGGCGGCAGGTCAACAGTTCGCCCAAATTCGACATCGGACGCAATTTCTGCAACAAACTCTGGAATGCCTCCCGATTTGCCATGATGAATCTGGAGGGAATTGAGCCGGATGATTTTGATGCGGCCAAACTGGATACAACCGATCGCTGGATTCTTTCCCGGCTGGCCCGGACGATTCAGGAAGTCACCGTTCAACTGGAGCAGTTCAAATTCAACGAGCCGGTCAATATTTTATATCGATTTTTCTGGAACGATCTGTGCGACTGGTATCTGGAGTGGCTTAAGCCCCGCATGGCCGATTCGGCCGATAGAGCCGTTGCGCAGAATATTCTTGCGTTTGTGCTGGATCAGACGATTCGGCTGCTGCATCCGTTTGTGCCCTTTATTACCGAAGGCATCTTTCAGGCGTTAAACGACCGAGCGCCCCGACGCATGCTGAAGGGGATTGCTCAGGTTGAAACAGCCCCTTCGGTTATGACGGCCGCCTGGCCGCAGTCGGTTCTGTCTTTTGTGGATGAGGCCGTTGAGCGGCAAATTGACAAGATTCAAAATGTGATTCGTGTGATTCGCGAGATTCGAAATAAATACACGATTGCCCCCTCTGTAACTTTAACGGTTTCAATCTGCGGCGGTCAGGAAAGCCGTCTTGTGCTTGGCGGCAATCTGTCTTTGATCCAATCGCTGGCGGGAGCGGGCGAAATCGTCATCGGCGCAGATCTGCAAAAACCCAAAACCGCCGCCGCAGCGGTTGTGCAGGATATGCAGATTTTTGTACACGATATGATCGATCCGATAGCCGAGCGACAGCGGCTGGGCAAACAGAAGGAATTTATTGAAAACGGTATTCGCTCTCTGCAGGCCAAACTGAGCAACTCAAGTTTTGTAGATCGCGCCAAGCCGGAAGTCGTCGAGCAAAGCCGTCAAAAACTGGAGGATTTGACCGGGCAATTAAAAAGCGTCAATCAACTGCTACAGGAACTTATGTAAGAAGAATGCCTATGGAAGTACCGGTTGAATTATCACAAATCCTGATCAATGAAGCGGTCGATCAGCAGATCATCGTTCTGAAGGAGCAGGAAGGCCAGCGCAGTTTTCCCATTATCATCGGGATGCCGGAAATTCTGGCGATCGATCGGCGGCTGAAGGGCTATGAACTGCCGCGTCCGCTGACCCATGACTTGCTGGCTCATGTGATCGACCAAATGGGCGGGCAGGTTATCAAGGTGGTGATCAATGATATGCGGGAGCATACTTTCTACGCCAAAATCTGGGTGCGTCAGAATTCCAAAACGATAGAGATCGACAGTCGTCCATCCGATGCGATTGCGCTTGCCTGCGGGCTGAATGCGCCTATTTTTGTGGAGGAGCATGTGTTTGATCAGCTCCAGATGTAAAGTTGGCCAGCAGGATCAGCCCGACGCCGACGCAGAGCAACGAGTCGGCGATATTAAAGGTCGGCCAGTGATGATCCCCAATATAAATATCCAGAAAATCCCTTACCAGACCTTCATTCAATAACCGATCATACAAGTTTCCGGCAATTCCTGCTCCAATGCACCCAAAAGCGATCTGCAAAATCCTCTGTCTGGCTTGACCGATCAGAAATAAAACACAAATCACAATCAGCGCTATAATGGAAACCCCTGATAAAATAAAGCGCTGCCCTCGCAGGATACTAAAGGCCGCTCCGTCATTCTGGCAGAGG
>JAKJEN010000089.1:4672-10657 GCA_022705405.1 Planctomycetota bacterium
CCGGGGATAACGGTATATGTTTCCCCTGATCCGACAGGACCCAGCCAGTTAAAAACTGCATGCTTGCTCCACAAATCCGCCGCAGCCCCCAGCAGAAAAATCGTACAGAATAGAAACCACCCCCGCCTGTCCGGACGCCGAAGCAGACAACCGGTTCCCTTGGCGGCAGGGTTTGAATGATCTGTCCGGCTGTTCATACAGGATCCGATGCAGGATTACTGATATTGCTCAAGAAACTTTTGCAGTTTAGGCTGGTCGGGGTTGATCGCAAGGGAGCGTTTCCATTGTTCCAATCCGAGATCCCGAGTGGCCGAATCCCGATCCGCAAAATATTTGATCATGTAGGCAACCCCCAGCGACTTATGTGCCATATAGTCATTGTCCGCTGTTTCAACGGCCTTGATATAACTGGCAATCGCCTCGTCTACTTCTTTAAGCCGAAGGTGAGAAAAGCCCAGATACTGATGAGCCAGTGAATTGCCCGGTTCCATTTCAACAACTGCCGACAGAAGTTCCTTGGCGGCGCTGTACCGGCCTGAACGCAGATAAGCGCGGGCCAGAGAGACCATGATTTCGGGTTTGTTGCCTTCCAGTTCGAGGGCGCGACGATAGGCGTTTATCGCCTGCGTGTGATCTTTCTGAACCTCATACAAATCTCCCAGCAGAATCTCCGGCTCCGCCCGCTGGGGATCAATCGTCTTGGCCTTCTGGGCATAGTCCATGGATTGCGAATAATCCTGTATCAGATAAAAACACTGAGCGGCGTTGTAGTGGGCCTCATAGTGTTTTGGATCCAGCGTGCAGGCCGATACATAAGCCTTAACGGCCCGGGCAAACTCTTTGAGCGCCTGATAGACTTTGCCCAGGTTGAAAAAATCCTTAAACGACCAGGGATCCAGTTCGGTGGCTTTTTCATAGGCCTGGGCGCTTTTTTCATATTCATGGGTTTGCTGGTACAAATCGCCCTGCAGAGAGAAAGCCAGCGCAAATTCCGGATCCAGTTCCGTGGCCATCTGCAGCATTCGGATTGCCTCGGCATGATTATTCAGTTCAATAAGCATCATGGCGTCCACATACAGGGCCACCGCTTGATCCCGCTGGTCGGTTTTCTCTTTGGCCATCAGATCTTGCCAACTCTCCGGAGCGGGCACAGGTCCGGCGCTTGTCTGTGTAGTTTGCGTTTGCTGACAGCCGGCGCCGATTAATACCATACATACAACGCCCGTAGATGCCAATAACCCAGGATAAAACCTGACTGGACGCTTCATAACGATCCTTTCAACACATTACAGACGGCTGAAAATCTGCCTGTTCTTATTTCTGATCCGGGCTGAATTGCCGATAGAAGATAAAAATCGGCTCTGATTATAGCAATCTGCGGTCGAGTGTCAAAAAGTATTTTAAATAGTACATATACCTGGACTTACCGTTCTGAGCCAGGACTTTAGAAATCTGCCGGAGTTTCGCGATCTTATCCGGTTATTCGGCGAAAGGAGACAACCAAAAAAGTCCCCAGACCCGCCAGCAAGACCGCTGCAGGAGTTGGGACTACAGCCGTAATATGGCTCAGAACAACCCGGTCAATGTAAATCATGGTCTCCGCGTCCATCGGGTCATAATCGTGAATGAGTTCAAAACGGAGGGTTGCCGAATCAGTACCGCTGGGCAGCATAAGGAAAATAGTGATCCATCCGTCCTCGTCTGCCGAACTCATTGTTACTCCTTCGGCCAGTTGAGGGACTTGAGAAGAATCGCTGGACCAGTGGAAAAAGTACGGCTCAGGCGACAACCCATAACTGACCAGAGATTGGGCTGGCGAAACCGGGTCGATCCCTGGCGCCGGAACAACAGAATCATTCAGTGTGCTGATATAGGTTGAATCCAAAAGCGAGGCGTAAAAGTGGTCGGTTTCATCGCCTCCTACAGAGATTGGATTGAAAGAAAAAGTCAGGCAGTTCATTCCATCTGTTGAAAACGCCTGACTGAGAATGCTCGAATAGAGTGGAGATTGTTCTTCTTCAGCCAAAGGAAATAGGTAAGCGGAGTCCGGATAGTAGAGATCATAAGATAACATCACTCCGCTGTTGTAGTCCCACCCGTTAAGAGCGTCGCTGAAGTCTCCGTTTGTAACATCAGCAAAAGTGGACATGGTAAGTATAAAAACGGTAAACACACAAACTGTAAATTTGACAGAGTTCATAGGTTCTCCCTTCCTAAAAACTTTACTAATTTTCCTGAAATGAGAAAAATATATCCTCGTTCATAAAAATCAAGAAAAATTTGTTTTTTTACAAATAGAAACTTCCCTAAACCACAAAACAGTCCCTAAGAAAAGGAACCTCTGGGCCATGAAAACGTAAAATCATTGACAGAAAGAGGTTGACGGTTTATTCTGCCGACTCTTTAGAAATGAAATAGATTTTATGGAGATTGTATGGCAAGCAAGAGAATCCAGTTGCGAACAAGGCCCTGTGTAATGATTATCCGGGATGGCTGGGGCTATAATCCCAATCCGAATGAAGATGCCTATAATGCAGTCAAACAGGCCCATGTGCCTGTCGATACAATGCTGATGAAAGAGTATCCGAATTGTCTGGTTCGCACATACGGCCAGGATGTCGGCTTGCCGGAAGGCACGATGGGAAACAGCGAAGTGGGCCATCAAAATATCGGCGCAGGACGGATTGTCTATCAGGATTCGGTCCGTATTACATTGTCGATAAAAGAAGGCGATTTCTTTAAAAATGAAACGCTGCTGGCGGCGGTACAAAACGCAAAAAAGAAAAACACCAAACTTCATTTGCTCGGATTGTGCAGCGATATCGGAGTGCATTCCCTGCTGGATCATTTATATGGACTTCTTGAATTGTCTCGTCGTCAGGGACTCCAGAAGGTTTTTCTTCACGCCTTTACCGACGGCCGAGATTCTCCCCCGACCAGCGGAGCCGGCTATTTAAAGGACATTGAAAACAAGATGAACGAAATCGGCGTCGGCAGGGTGGCCTCTGTAATGGGCCGGTTTTATGGAATGGATCGCGATAAACGATGGGAACGAGTTCAGGAGGCATACGATTGCCTTACTCGAGGCGTCGGCGGCAAGGCGACCTCTGTTGAGAAAGCCGTACAAGACAGCTATGCCAAAAATGAAACCGACGAGTTTATCAGGCCGGTTAACATTATAAATTCAGATGGAAAACCCCTTGCGCTTATCGAAGACGGGGACAGCGTGATCTTTTTCAATTTTCGCGGCGATCGGCCTCGTGAACTGACCCGGGCGTTTGTAGACCATGATTTTGCAGGGTTTAATCGTGCCGTTTGTCCCCGGGTTCATTATGTCTGTATGACCGAATACGATGTCTCGATCCAGGCGCCGGCGGCCTTTCCGCCCATTCGTGAAATGCCCAATATCGCAGGCGAATATTTCAGCCGGTTGGGACTGCGGCAGTTCCGTTGCGCTGAAACGGAAAAATACGCTCACGTAACATTTTTCTTCAACGGCGGGCGGGAAGAACCCTTCGAGGGAGAGCAGCGGCAAATCGTTCCGAGCCCCAAAGTCAAGACCTATGATCTGAAACCGGAGATGAGCGCAAATGAAGTTTGTCAGGTAATCCTGGAAAAACTGGATTCAGATCAATTTGATGTGATCATCTGCAATTTTGCCAATCCGGACATGGTTGGCCATACGGGGGTTCTTGAAGCGGCTGTCAAGGCGGCCGAAACAGTAGACGCCTGTGTAGGGCGTCTGGTTCAAAAAATCAAAGAAAAAGGCGGCAGCGCCGTTATCCTGGCCGATCACGGGAATTTTGAAAAAATGTGGGATTTTGAAAATAATATGCCTCATACCGCCCACACCGTCGGAGATGTTCCCCTGATCGTTGTGGATGAGGCCTTCAAGAACAGGAAGATGGCTTCCGGCGGCCGCCTGGCGGATGTAGTTCCCACTTTTTTAGAGGTAATGGGACTTGCGAAACCTGAAGAAATGACCGGCCGCAGTCTGCTGTTGTAAAACTCTTGCCGAAGACTGCGGATGGGAGACATCAAGTGCGCCGAATCGTTATTCTGGACGACAATCTGGTAAATATGATTGCGGCCGGCGAGGTCATCGAACGGCCCGCCAGCGTCGTCAAGGAACTCCTCGAAAACAGCATTGATGCAGGCGCTGGGCGCATTGTTGTTCAGGTGGAACAGGGCGGCCGGGATCTGATCCGCGTGATAGATGACGGATGCGGAATTGAAAGCGAGGATCTGCCGCTGGCCTTTGAGTCTCACGCCACCAGTAAAATTCGCTCCAGCCAGGATTTGCTGAAAATATCTACGATGGGGTTTCGCGGAGAAGCGCTGGCCAGCATCGCCTCAGTTTCCCGACTGCGCCTGACCAGCCGCACGCCCGATTCCATTCAGGCCGGACAGATCGAGATTGACTGCGGCGTCAAACAGGAGGTTGTCCCCTGCAGCGGCTCGGTCGGCACCACGGTTGAGGTTCGCAACTTATTTTATAAACTGCCGGCACGCCGCAAATTCCTTCGCTCGGCGAATACAGAAATGACCCATGTGGTTGAGCAGTTTACCCGCATTGCGCTGGCCTATCCGTCTTTGGATCTGACTCTCGATCACGGCTCGAGAAATGTCTATCGATTGCAGTCAGGCCAATCTCTTCTGGAGCGGATTTCGCTGTTGTTTACTCCTGCGGTGGCCGAAGGCCTGATGGAGGCGACTCGAAAAGAAAAACAAATTTCGCTGCGGGCCCTGATCGGTCGGCCGGATGCCGCCCGCACCAGCAGCCGGTATCAATATATATTCCTAAACCAGCGATTTATACGCGATAAGTTTATCCTTCATGCCATTAAAGAGGCCTATCGCGGACTGACCGAGCCGAACAGGCACCCTGTGGTTTTTTTGTTTCTGGAGATTCCGCCGGAGCAATTTGATGTAAATGTTCATCCCACCAAAACTGAGGTGCGGTTTGAAAATTCCAATCTGATTCATTCGCAGGTGCTTTCCGCCCTGCGGGATAAACTCTTGTCCTGTGATTTCCAGACGCCCGGACGACTGCCCGGATCTTTCTCCGATTTTTCTGTTTCAGAAAATCCGCTTGAGGATCTGCTCAGGAAAGGACGCGTCAATCGGATTCAAAACGCAATGGGTGATTTTTTTCAGGCCCATGCCTCTGCCCGTGCGCCTCAGCGCAAATTTGAGTTTTCTTCTTCCGGACGAACTTCGGCTGGACCTGATATTTCGGACAAAAGGGTTGAAGCAGTTTCGGAACGGCCGGTTTCCTGGACCGATGCGGGAGAACCGTTTTCCTGTCTGCAAATCCACGACAGTTACCTGGTCTTGGCAACAGAGGAGGGCTTCGAGGTGATCGATCAGCACGCCCTGCACGAGCGGATCCTGTATGAAAAGATCAGGGCCTCCCTTGAAAAAGGTCCTTTGGCCTCGCAGCGGCTTTTGATGCCGATTCCGATAGAGATCACCGATGCCCAGATGCAGGCCCTGCACAGGCAGGTCGATCTGGTCGAGAAACTCGGGATTGAATGGGAAAATTTCGGCCCCAAAACAATCGCTATTCAGGCCTTTCCGGTTTTGCTTGAAAAGATCGATCCGGCCGCGTATGTTCAGGAAATGCTGGATGCCTTTCTGGACAAAGAATTGAGTGTGGATGCCGAAAAATTGCTTCACGAAGTATTGGATCGAGCGGCCTGCACAGCGGCCATCAAGGCCGGCCGTCCCTTAAGCCCTGAAGAAATTCGACAATTGCTGGCAGATCGACAACTGGCCCAGGTTCCCGGCCGCTGCCCTCACGGTAGACCGACCTCGATTTCTTTTACCCTAAAAGAACTGGAAAAACAATTTAAGCGAACCGGTTTCTAAACAGCGACGATGAATCAAAAGACCTGGAAATCAGCGATTTTTTATTATGCTGCGGCGTTTCTTTTAATACTGGCCTGCCTGATCTTCCTGCAAAACCATACAAAACCCGCTTTG
>JAKJEN010000008.1:0-34589 GCA_022705405.1 Planctomycetota bacterium
TTTTGCGGCCGTCCCGCGTTTTTGTTCCGCTGGAACAGGGGGGGCCTGAGGGATTGAAATTCGCACATCCGGACGCTCTACAATCGCATCGGCCAGCGAGATATTCCCCGCCAGAAGTCCCAGCAGTTTGGGGCGTACCGCAATGGAATCTACCCGAATGTGTGTCTGGCCTGACGAGTCGGCAAATGATAGATTTTTAATCTTGACTCCGCTTAGCCAGCCGAAGGACAGATCCTCCATCTCCAGCGTGCCGTCCAGCGAACGGTTGACCCGACTGAGCAGAAAGGTCCTTCCGGCAGAAGAAGACGCCACAAACGGCAGAACCACAGCAGTCAGTACAATCAGCCCGAGTGCAATGGCCAAAAACCACAGCAGTTTACGCGGTTTTTTTTGTTTTTGGGCCGGATCCTGCTTTTTTATATTTTGCGCATGCATGGCCGAACTCCCTAAAAAGATTGAATTTGAAATGAACTGCCGGGGCCGGGCAGGCGGATCAGTCCGACATGATTTCGCCGGATTTACCGGTCATAATTTCGTCGATCTGACCGGTATATTTTCGGGTCAGTTCATCGACTTCTTTTTTGCCGCGGTCCCGATCATCTTCGGTAATGGATTTGCTTTTCTCGGCGTCTTCCAGAGTCTTGATCCCGTCCCTGCGCACGTTGCGTATCGTGACTTTCACTTTTTCGCACATCTGGCGAACCTGCTGCACCAATTGCTTGCGTCGTTCTTCACTCAGCGGCGGGATATTCAGCCGGATCATCTTTCCGTCCGGCAGCGGGGCCAAGCTCAGCTCGCTGTTTTTAATCGCCTTTTCAATCTCTTTCAGGCAGGATACATCAAACGGTTTGATAATCAGCGAACCGGGATCCGGACAGACAACCGTGGCCAGTTGTTTGAGCGGGGTCATCGTCCCGTAGTATTCCACATGCAGATTTTCCACCAGTCCCGGCGAGGCCCGGCCGGTCCGCACCGACCGAAGTTCGTTTTTCAGATACTCGACGGTTTTCTGCATATTCTTTTCGAGTTCGGAAATAATCTGTCTAATCGGCATCGCTGCTTACCCTTTCCTTTGGTCTTGATCGCTGATCAGAGTGCCCACCGGCTGTCCCTTCAGGGCCCGGATGATATTCCCTTCCTGGAAAATATTCAGCACCACAATGGGGATCCGGTTTTCCCGGCACAAACTGACTGCCGCCGGATCCATCACCTTCAGATTTCGCTGCAAAACCTCCTGATAGGTCAATTGATCAAATAGCTGTGCATTGGGATTGGTCTTCGGATCGTCGGTATATACCCCGTCCACCTTGGTCGCTTTAATCATCAGGTCGGCCTCCAGTTCTGAGGCCCGAAGAGCCGCGCAGGTGTCCGTTGAGAAAAACGGATTGCCGGTGCCGCCGGCCAAAATCACCACGCGCCCCTGCTCCATATGACGCAGAGCTCGGCGCCGGATAAACGGCTCACAGATGGCCGCCACTTCGATGGCGCTGAGCACCCGTGTGGGCTGGCCGAGCTTTTCCAGCGTTTCCTGGAGCGTGCAGGCATTGATTATCGTTGACAGCATCCCCAAGTAATCGGCCGTCGTTCGCGAAATGCGGCTCTTGTCGGAAAAGGCGGCCCCGCGCAGAAAATTTCCGCCGCCTACGACAATGGCCGTCTGCGGGCCTTGCCGACAGATATGGACGATCTGCTGGGCCACCGAGCCAATCGAATCGCCGTCAATTCCAAATCCGTTGGGACGGCAGAAACTTTCGCCGGATAATTTCAGCAAAACCCGTTTATACTTTATCTGCGTCATAAACATCCCTCTTTACAGGGCTGCAAAAAAGGCATCGAAAATTAAACTCTTCGATGCCTGATTATACTGCAAAGTTAACCGATTTCAAAACGGACAAACCGTTTTATTTTAGCCCGGCCTCCGGCGGCGCGGGCCGCTTCGCTGAGAACCTGGCTGACCGTCTTGCTGTCGTCTTTGACAAACGGCTGATCAAGCAGACAGTTTTCCTTAAGAAACTTGGCGATTTTTCCGTCCACAATTTTTTCAACCATATCGGCCGGCTTGTTTTTCACCTGATCGGCGGCAATCTGCCGTTCATGGGCCAGGACCTTGGGATCAAAAGAATCCTTATCCAGCGCCATCGGTTTGATCGCCGTGATATGCATCGCCACTTCATTGGCGATCTGTGTCAGGGCTTCGGCGGTTTTGTCGCTGTCGGTCTCGATCTCAACCATCGCGCCGGTTTTGTCGTTAAAATGCACATACCGCCCGATCAGGCCGCTTCCGGACAGCGTAAAGCGGGCAAAATCGCCCACTTCGATCTTCTCGCCGGTCTTGCTGACCGTATCGGTCAGGATCTCGGAAAACTTTTTTCCGTCCGTCTGGGTATTCAGCAGACACTCGGCGCCGCTGTCGGATGAGGCGTTCAGGGCACAGTCGGCCAGTTTCTCGCAGGCCGCAATAAAATCATCGTTTTTAGCCACAAAATCCGTTTCGCAACACAACGATACCAGAGCCACCGTTTTGCCGTCCGAACCGGCTCGACAAAGCAGTCGGCCCTGAGTCGTGTCCCGATCCGCCCGTTTTTCCAGTGTAGCCAGGCCTTTTTTCCGAAGCAGCTCCATGGCCGCTTGGGGGTCTCCGTTGCATTCTTCCAATGCCTTTTTGCAGTCCATCATTCCTTGTCCGCTGAGTTTGCGGAGTTTCATGACGGCCGCTGCGGTAATCTCTGCCATGCGTTCCAAACTCCCGTTTGCTGATTGGTTAATCTGTATTTATCGAAAGAAGACGGAACAGACGCTCCGTCTTCTTGTTTTGATCTTCAAGAGACCGCCTAAAAACAGTTATTGCGAATTTTCTGCCGCGGCCGGCTCAGAATAAAGCGGCTCCACTGCAGATCCGCCTTCGGCAGGTTCCTCTTCGCCTTCGGAGGCGCTGGCCAGAACCCTACGCCGGGACCGACGCCGCGGTGCAGAGGCCGCCTCGAACGTCTCGGTCTGACGCACCATCGTCTTGCCCTCGGCTACAGCGGCGGCCAGTTCGGCCATAATAATCTCAATGGCTTTAATCGAATCATCGTTGCCCGGAATCGCCACATCCAGCGTGTCCGGATCGGAATCTGTATCTATGATGCCCACTGTCACGATCCCCAGCTTTCGCGCTTCGCGAAGAGGGATATATTCTTTCCGGACATCGACCACTACAACGGCCCCCGGCAAACGATTCATCCGCCGAATGCCATCCAGGTTAGTCCGGATTTTGCGCAGTTCGCGCTTGAGCCGGGCGCCCTGTTTTTTGCTTTCTTCTTCCAACCGCCCGGAGGCCTCCATTTCCTCCAGTTGCTCCAACCGCTGCAAGCGAGAACGGATCGTGCGGAAATTGGTCAGCGTGCCTCCCAGCCATCGTTCGCTGACATAATGCATCCCGCATTGTTCTGCGGCCTTCTGGACCGCCTTTTGCGCCTGGCGCTTGGTGCCTACAAAGACGACATCTTTCCCCTCGGAAACCACCCTGGCAAGAAGCTTTTTGGCAATCAGCAGCCCCTTTAGCGTTTCCTTGACATTGATAATGTGGATCATCCCCCGTTTGCCGAAGATATACGGATCCATCTTCGGGTTGCGTCGGCTGACCCCGTGTCCAAAATGTACGCCCGCGCTGATTAATTCGCGAGCCAGTTCCTTATTCACAGAAACTAACCTCCAATAAACCAAAACATTTTTAAAGACAGACTCTCTCTGTCCAGTCTACGCCGACTGGAAGTATCGTAAACTACAGGATATACCCCATCGCTGTCAAGAAATATCGAGATTTTCCTGAAAAAATAACGAACCTTCTTGATTTGCATGCACTTTTTTCTCCAGATAAAAAGTATATAAAGAGCATATATGTCTTGATACACCTCATATTTTCAATTATCTATATGTTTTATGTCTTCTTTCGTCATATTAAGGGTCAAAGATTCTTCTGATTATTTTGCTATTTTCAGCAATTTAGAGGGCGGAAAAGAATTTGGCTTGATTTGACAATAGACCGGAGGTGTAATTGAAATGTTTTTCAGGAAGAATCATTTGGCAAGATTAAGGATAAAAAGGTTCCGGATATGATAAATACCGTCACTGATGCGGAAATAACTCTCGAGAGTGCACGAGGATATGAACAACGAAGATTCGCCGGCAAAAGAAGAGGCAGACGCCTTGATCGGCTTGAAAAAGACTTTGCCGCACATCTTTTTCAGAGAATTGGTCCGGGGGCTTGTGTTCTGGATATACCCTGCGGAAACGGTCGTTTTTTTCCGATTTTTTCAAACGCAAAGCAGTTGACCATGGCAGATTACTCGCCCCATATGCTGCAGGCCTGTCAGGAACGCTTCGGCAAACCCGAGCAGGTGACCTATATTCAGGCGGATATTTCCTCCATTCCGCTGTCCGACCGCTGTGTGGACTTGTGCTTTTGCATGAGGTTATTTCACCACATGAAGAATGATGAGGTTCGATCATCGGCATTACGGGAACTGACCCGTGTGTCAAAAAAATATGTGGCCCTGAGCTTTTACAACAAAAACCGATTTCGATATTATAAAAAAGTGATTCGCGGCAAAAAGCCAAGAGGGAACTATATCACGCTGACTCATTTGAAGAACCTCGCACAACAGGCAGGCCTCCGCTATATTGAACATACCCCCAAGTTCAACTGGATTGAGCAGCAGTGCATGGCGCTTTTTGAGAAAGTATAAAAACCCTGGATATGTTTTATTTTGATAAACAGAGGGCTTTGCAAAAAAATCTGCCGATTCGCCATCGCTCACCTGAAGGGTATCAATGGCGGCTGCGCCAGAAAGATATGATTTCCACAGCCGATCGTGTTTCTTCAATTCTGAAAGAAGAAGCCGATATTTATCAAAAAAAAGATGTACAAGTCCTGAAAGACATTGAGCGCAGAATCCTGTTCCGTCTGAGTTTGAACGAACCCCCAAAAAGTGTGATTCTTAAAGTCTTTCGCTTTTACCGTTTCAAGAAAAAGGTGAAGCACCTCTGGAAAAAATATACCTACAGTAATTATGGATTCGGAGAAACGTGCAATCTAATTCTCGCAGCGGAAAGAGGGATTTATGTGCCCAAAGTTTACGGCTTTGGAAAACTGCCGGATCGATTCGGCTGGACATCCCGCGAAGCTGTCATCCTTGAAGATTTATCCGGTCATCTTTCCCTCAACTACCTGCTGCAATCGACAACAATTGATAACCGGCAAGCTGAGCAGATTTTTGAAAACACTATCCCGATTTTGGCCAGTTTGTACAGAGCCGGCTGCAACCACATTGATTTGAATTTGGGCTCGCTTTTATTTAATCCAAAGAATCTGGCGGAAAAGCCATATCTTTTGGATTTTGAATATGCCCAGTTCCATAAGAAGCCCAGCCAGGAAGTGCTGATGTTTGAAGCAGCCAGTATGGCAAAGTCGCTGGGAAAATGGCTGGGGAAAGAAGACTTGAAACCATGGCTGGATAAACTGCTGGATTCGGTGGAAATTCAGCAAAATCTGCGTAAAGATCTTGTAAAGCGTTTTGATTATTATTTTAACACAAATCAACTGTCTCCCAAAAAACGAATGAGAATCTCATAACACATTCGTGATTTTATGTTCTAAAGGCAAACTCTGATAAAACCTGATGTATTCGCAGGATCAGTCTCTTTTTAGTACGGTCCAGTATGTATGAGCGTACCGATTCCAGTATTTTTCTCGGTTCGGATAGCGGAGCCGGCGGATCAGTCGCAATATCATCAGCCGCGGCTTTTCTGTGATGAATTCCTCCGCAAGATGCCACTCAGGATGCTTTTGAAGAGAAGAATATAAGAAACATCGCGCATCGGATATATTAAAAAACCATTTATGCCTGGTGAATGGATTTTCAGACGGCAGTCCATAGTGTTCAAAGGTTCCTGCGCCTCTTTCTAAGGGCCGACGCGCATTGACCCAGTTATTCGGCCAGGAAATGATGATCGTGCGATCCGCAACCCGAAGCAGTTCAAAAAAAATCGCATGCAGATTGTCAAGATGCTCAAGTACATCGGTACATAAAACACACTCATACGACCTGTCTGTAAAGGGAAGACGCTCAATTCTCTCCAGATTGATCTGCATATCCGCCGCGTCTGCGATATCGATCCCCGTATAGGGCGTTCCATTGAGATAACGCTTCAAATGCCCTTCGTCGCAACCCACATCCAGAATCTTCGTATGAAGATACGGTTTAAACTGATTAAAAACATAAAGAATGCGATCTTGGCGAGTGTGAAATTTTACATAGTGAACTTTTATCTTCGACAGCGGCACGAATCCTTGCCGGCAATCGCTCTGTGCGTGTTTTTTTCTTTGGTCCATTTATTTAGCAATCTCCATCTGACAGCATTCTCGCCATCGGCCAATTTTTCCTTAATTCTACCGCGCCATTCAGATATTTCAAAGCCCCAAAAGCGATGATCTGAATCCTTTCTTTTGTACCCGTTATCATAAGAGCATAACCGTCGCATATGGGCAAACAAGTTCATTCGGCGGCGGCATAGGTCTGCCCACGGCATCTATGCAAAATCCGGAGGTTTATCTTCGCGCCTTCTGGGATTTTAAGGGAGAGATAATGAACGGGACAGAAGACATCTGGACAATGCCCAGCGACGGCGGCTATCCGATATTGACCTGGCAGACCCAGCCATCGCCGTGAATCAATGACCAGATGAGCGGGGCGATAGCGATTTCCGCCGGACAGACCATCAGTTCAACCAGCGCCGGGGCCGCCGGACTGGACCTGACTGTCAATGGATACAACGACAGCAAAGACGTCTGGTATGTGTTTACTCCGGCCGTAAGCGGCAAGTTTACAATTCGGGTTTTTGACAGCAATTTTGACACAACGCTGGGAGTCTTTGACGCGGCCGGCAGGGAGACCCTCTTTAATGACGATTTCTTCGGCAATCAGTCGGCGGTAATCCTAAAGGCCAGACAGGGCAAACCTTATTATCTTCGGATAGCCGGATATGACGGCCAGACGGGTACTTTTAAACTGTCGGTTACAGCCGGGGCAATCCAGGCCGCGCAGGGCGATCTGAATTATGACGGCAACATAGATCTGACGGATTTGGCGATCTTTTCTGCAAACTGGCTGTTGTAGCAGCGGCCTGTTTACAAGTCGTACAAAGATCCCAGAATGAGCGATCTTTTCCTACGCCTCTTGAATATCGAGCAGATCGGGACGGTTCGGATGCTGGAGCGGTTCTTTGTGTGCCAATCTCCGAAGGGCGCCGGATGCAAGGGGGATCGCCAAAAGAAAACTGAGGATATCCGCCACGGACTGGCTGATCTGTACCCCAAAGAGTCCGAACAGTATCGACAGAATAAAGACTGCCGGAATAAACATAAATCCCTGTCGGGATGCGGCCAGGATCAGGGCCTTTCCCGGCTGGCCGATATACTGGAACATCATGTTGGTTATCACCGTGATGGCCGTCAGAGGCAGGGTAGCGCACTGGAACCGAAGCGCCAGGATTCCCACCTTGAGCACCTCCGGGTCATCGCGAAACAGCCGGACAAGTTCCTGCGCAAAGACGCTTGCTCCAACCGTATAGATGAACAGCCCCCAAAACCCCACTTTTATGGAGAACCAGAACGCCTGATGGACTCGATTATAAAGGCCGGCGGTATAGTTAAAGGCCGCCACCGGCTGAAAGCCCTGCCCAAAGCCGATCATGGCGGATCCTATAAAAATGGTGATGCGGTTGACGATGGTCATGCCGGCGATTGCGGCATCGCCATAAATACCGGAAACCGAGTTTAGGATGGCCGCCGAAAGGGTCACCAGCGACAGACGAAAAAAAGTGGGCAGCCCGGACCAGAAGATTTGCAGGTGCATCGATCTGTCAGTGCGGATATTTTTGAAGTTGATTCGCAGGGCGCTTTGCCGCCTGATATAGTAAGACAAAAGGATGAGGAAGGAGACCAGTTGGCTTAGCACAGTGGCCGCGGCGGCGCCGGCGATGCCCATGCGAAAAGCAAAGATAAACAGCGGATCAATCGCGATATTGATAATCGCCCCGCTTACCAGGCCGATCATGGCCAGCACGGCGCTGCCTTCGGAACGAAGATTGACATTCATCACAAAAGAGGCGGCCACAAAAGGCGCTCCCAGCAGGATGTAGGCGGCATATTCTTTGGCATAGGGCAGGATGGTCTCGGTAGAGCCAAGAAGCCGCATCAGAGGGCTTGAGAAGATCTCGCCAAAGAGAGTCATCAGACCGCCGCAGGCCAGAGCCGTAAAAAAGGCGGTGGAGACAACCTGATTGGCACGGCTTACATCTTTGCGTCCCAGCAGTCGGGCGACGCAACTGCCCGATCCCACGCCCAGGGTCATGCCCACCACCTGGATGGCCGTCATCAGAGGAAAGACCACCCCAACGGCACCAGTGGCGGCGGTGCTGAGCTTGCCCACGAAATATGTATCCGCCATATTATACAGGGCCGTCACCAGCATACTGATAATCGTCGGCACTGCCAGATTTACCACCAGACGAGAAACCGGCTCGGTGGTCATGCGGACAAAACGTGCGTTCGGGTCGCCCCTGGACACCTCAACAGGCGCCCGTAATTGAGATGTAGATAACTGCATACGCGACTATCATACGAAATCCGACTGACTTTTAATAAGAGATTTTGGATGATAAAGATGGATTTACAACAAAAAATAAGCGATCTTCGAAGAAATTTACAATTTTTTTTTATACCGCTAAAATCTCATAAAAATCATCTTCAACACCCAATTTTATTGTAAAAAAGGCAATCGAGATAAGCCATTCTTTTAAAATCACTTGCAGAAGGATTCTTGCAGCAGATATCTTCTTTTTAGAAAACCGTTTCTTTTTTAACTTGACATTTTTCAGGATGCGCGGTAGAAAAGATAGCAACTCGGAGGCAATCTTTTGATGAATAAGGGGAGACATAGCATTTCTTACTTTTCGGTGAATCACGTCTTCCTTGACCTTTCCTTGCAGGAGACATTGCGGACCGTTTTTGTATAATAAAGAGAAAGAAAAGCAATTTAAGTTTAGGAGGTCTTAAAATGAGAAAATTTGTTTTTATCGAGGGGATAGTCTGCGCGCTGATCCTGTGCACCGGGTCAATAGCCCTGGGCGACTGGGACCCTGGCGACCCCTGCAAAATGCATTCTCCCCAGTTGCCGGACTCAATTGGCTGGGACGTTTGCCTGAATTGCCAGTATATCGCAGACGATTTTCAATGTAGTGAAACCGGCCCTATCACAGATATACACTTCTGGATTTCCTGGAAGAACGACCGGGATGGGGATTTGCTTCCCAGTATGCTGGACGTTACGATTCGCAGCGATATAGGGGGGAAGCCGGGAATGATTCTGTGGACTTTTAACGGCGGAACGATGAAAGTCCGCTTTTATGGGCAAGGCCAACAGGGTTGGGTCTGCCCCAGTCCGCCGCCGCTGATTGTCAGACCTGACCATACTTCTTTCTACCAGGTCAATCTGACAAATCTTGAAGATCCGTTTATACAGCAGGCCGGGCAGATTTACTGGCTGGTGATTAAAATCAATCTGCCGACACCCCCCTGGCCGGAGGGTCCGGCTGTCGGCTGGAAGACCTCGACGACAAGGTTTCTATCGCCCGCTGTGTGGTCCAGCGGCGCAACGACGTGGACACCGATCCATACAGTTGTACAGGGACTCTATGATCAGGCCTTCGTAATTACAGGCGAACCGGGCCAGCCGCAGATGGACTTCGGAGACGCCCCGGACGGACCTTATCCAACGCTTCTGATTAATGACGGCGCTCGGCACAAAATTGATTCGAGCGGCCCGTGGCTGGGGCCTCTTTCCGATTTTCCGGATTTTGAACCGGACGGCCAGCCGGATCCCACAGCAACCGGAGACAATAACAACGGAAATGACGATGAAAACGGCGTTCAGTTTTCGCCTTTGATTCAGGGGCAGCCGGCTACGATTTCCATTGTGGTCTCCAGCGGAGACGGCAACGGCGGGTTTGTCACCGGCTGGATCGATTTTGATGGAAGCGGAAGTTGGGACCCAGGCGAGCAAATCGTGGCGAACAGTTTTCCCGACGGCACCCATAGCGTTTCGTTTTCTGTTCCGCCCACAAGCATCCTCGGACCGACCTTTGCAAGATTTCGCATCTGCCGACAAGGCGCATTCAATCCTACCGGCGCCGCATCGGATGGGGAAGTCGAGGATTACATGGTGATTATTGAGGAGAATCCGCCGCAACATGATCTGGGCGATGCGCCTGACAGCGCCAACAACTGGTCTGCCGTGATGACCGCGTATCCGACAGGTGTGACGGCCAATTTCCCGACGGTTTTTTCCGATCCGACCGGTAGTTCGCCCGGACCGCTCCACCGTAATCCACTGGGCGGGGCATGGCTGGGGCCGGTTGTATCGCTCGAGAATGAAGCGGATATCGGCCCGGACGCAGATGGAGTCAATAACATTGATCCGGTCAAAAACATCCCCGATCTGGACAGCGCCGACGACGGGCTGTTATTGCCTGTTCATATGCCGCGGTGTAAATGGACAAATGTACGATATATGGTTAATACTGTCACGCCCGGGGTCTATTACTTTAACCTGTGGGCCGATTGGAATCGGGACGGCGACTGGGACGACCAGGTCAGCGGATGTTCGCTGGGAGATGTTCCGGAGTGGGCCGTACGCAACCAGCTGCTGAAGCTTAACGCTGGACCATCACTGATTACCTCGCTCCCGTTTGTCTCCTGGCACGATCCCAATGAACTTCCGGAACAGTTGTGGGTCCGAATCACTTTGTCCGATCAGCCGTGGGAAGAGATCTGGGGCGCCGGCGGATGCGGGCCAACAGCCGGCTACTATTATGGGGAAACAGAGGATTATTACCTGACGCCCAATACCAGTTGTACTGAATGCGCGGATCTAAACTGCGACGGCTTTATAAATCTGGAGGATCTGGCAGAATTGTCCAGGCAATGGCTGGGCAGTTGTCCGTAAAGAAAAGGGTTTGCAGAATAAGGCGGCGGGAGCAGAATCCCGCCGCCTGTTGTTTGACTGATCACATCGAACAGGGCATAGAAAGCAAAAAAATATTTGAACAATCGCAAGATTGTACTTATATTTTGCAGATTAGTATGCTTTTCGACGCTTCGTGATAAGCTTTTTCTATGCTGTTCTTTTGCAATCACAGAATAACCTTGGGCTGTTGCCGACGAAACGGCAATTCAATTAAAACACAAACTGAATACGTCTGGAAAGAGGATCTGCTGTGTTAACTCCTTTTGAGATTGTGATGCGTTTGCTGCTGGCGGCATTGCTGGGAAGCATCGTCGGCCTCGAACGACAAAAACTTTACAAGGCGGCCGGGCTGCGGACTCATATGCTGGTCTGCGTTGGCGCTGCGCTGATTATGATAGTTTCGGCCTATGGCTTTAATGAAGTGCTGGGAAGAGAGGCCACCGTCCTGGATCCTTCGCGTGTGGCGGCCCAGGTCGTAAGCGGCATCGGATTTCTCGGCGCCGGGATCATAATTTTTCGCAGGGATGTTGTCACCGGCCTTACAACCGCCGCAGGAATCTGGGCGATTGCCGCCGTGGGTCTGGCTGTCGGCGGCGGCCTTTATCTGGCGTCGATCTGCACGACCCTTATCATTCTATTTGTCGTTGTGTTGCTGCGGCCGCTCGAAGCCAAACTTCGCAGAGGACGCAGGCATCTTTCGGTATCTGTGCTCGCAGACCGGAGCACTCCAATGTCCGCAATCGAAAATGCGGTACGAACGGCAAATACCACAGTCAGCCGCATCTACCTCGAAAAGGTCGAACAGTCCGCCCATTACAACATCAGCATTATGCTGGATTCGGCATCTGCCGACAGGTCCTTTGTCGTCATCGAACAGATTAAAAATATCCCGGGCGTGCTGCGCGTTGAGATCGAGGAATAAAACTTCCACTCAATGCTGTTTGCAGGCCGACCCGCGACATTTTGCCAAGCGCTGGGGATAATTGCCGCCCCGGATTTTGTTAAATGAGATGGGCAGGCGGAGCGGGAAAATCCTTTACCATTTTATTCGGACCCCCCGATCTCTTGCCTCAGCGGCCCAAATTTTGATCTGCTCAAGGGCCAGCTGCAATTCGAGCGCGCTGTCCACAAGGTTTTCATAGAGACGGTCATCCTGAATAAGTCGGCCAACTGTCCCCTGTCCCTGGTTAATCTGGGCCGTAAGATAGTTAAATTCTGTCAGCGCAATATCCAGTTGGTCTGCCACTCGGACTATTTGCTCCTTGCCGACATCCGTAAAGTTTTGAATCGATAAAAGCGTATCCTTTGCCTGGGCTGTGGCTTGACTGATGTAGGCCAGCGTTTTCCGGATGTTGGCCTGATTGTCCTCATTTCCGATGATCTGGTTGGCGTTGGCCGACAATTCCGAGATCGAATCGACCAGATTCTCCAGTTTTTTCTGCACATCCGGCGGGAAAAACTCGCTGCTCATCCCCGTTGTGCCCGCCAGTTCCATCTGATCCATCAGAAATATTGAGCGCGGATTCGACGGATCTTTGGGTTCCAGCGGGATATTTGGATTCCAGACAAACTCGATATAACTGCTGCCCAGTCCCCGCCGCATCAATTTCACTTCCACATTGGAAGGGATATCCACAAATTTTTCTTCGATCAGACACGCCACCTTGACCCGATGCGAAATCGGCGTGCCGTCTTTATCCTTGACCAGCATCGGCGGAGACACATTTAACACTCGCCCGATCTGGTAACCGCAATACTGCACGGGCGTATCCCGACCCACGCCGGAGGCGCTGGGAAAACTAATCAGCACCTCGAACGAACGAATCTTGCTGACGGCTATCGGCAGATCTCCGAACATCATCAGCATCCAGAACAGGGCGCAGATGGCCACCAGAACAAACCCCCCCACAACCATATTTCGGCGGCGTTGCTGGGCTGCATAATCGCTCATCGGCTCTGTCCTTTGGCTTCCTTACTTTGCTGCATAAACAAATCCCGTATGGCACGCAGAGGATATCCGCTTTGGTTTAATTTTCGGATCAGTCGGATCTTATCGACTGCGTCTGCATCAAATAACCGCCTTCCCGTAGCGGTAATCTGCGTCGGCTCCAGCAGACCCACCATCAGATAATACTGTAAACTCTGCCGTGAAACGCCGGCTTTCTGGGCCGCTTTTCCCACCGGATACATTAGTTTTTTTTCGGTCATCGATCGATCAGGGCTTCTGTCCGGCTGCCAACAGGTGGATCATCTCTAAAAAGCGATCCCGAATCTCTTGAAAAGTTACTTTTTTCAGGTCGCGATCCGACTCTGCCTTTGTTTTCGACATTTTAGGGGTAAAAATTAAAACATAGTCAAAATCGGCCGGAATTTCATGCTGACAGAGCCGAAATGCCTCCCGGCCCAGCCGCTTGAGGCGGTTGCGGATATGGGCTTTGCCGCAGGTTCGCCCAATGGATATGCCGAATCGAGGTCGTCCGGCTGTATTAGGGGCCATGTAAAGGCGCATAAACCCTTTACTAACCGATCGTTTATGCTTCATTACACGCTGAAAATCCGCTTCGCTTCGGATTCGCTGTTCTTTTCGAAAAATAAAACGGGCCAATCCCTGTCCTTTTCACTTAACTGATTGCCAGATAAGGATATCGGCTATATGAAATGGTTTTATGCAACCAAACCTTAGGTCCGAATAACCTCGCCGTAATTATTCGAGCAATCGAAAAACATTACCATAGATCTGAGAATAACCCTCAAAAATCTTATAAACCATATAGATACAGATCAGAGCATAGACAATGCGAGGGGTCCACTGGGCAATCATTTGAAATTTAAACTCAGCGCGCTGAGCATACAGTTTGCCAAGCCGCTCGGCGCTGCGATCCAACTCGCCGGATTCTTCGCCAACTTTCCATGTCTCCCGAAACTCGTAATCAAGCGATCGGGCAAAGCCCTCGCTCATATTTTCTCCTGCCTGTGCTTTTTGGGTCGCCCCGCTAAACCGTTTATACATAAGCCAGTTTCCGCAGGCATTGGCGGCTTGTCGGCTGGCCCTGACGATTGGAATTCCAGCGCCGTAGGTCATGGCAAAGACCTTGCTGTACCGGCTGATTGAAAGATTGGCAACCGCACTGCCGATCACAGGAATCCCCATAACCAGAACATCCAGAACCCGGCGAAGCGGACCACGCCGGGGAGTTAAAAAAAGAATCCCAAGAATCGCCGCCGTCGGTATATAAAAAAACAGCAGCACGCCGACTACGCCGAGAAGATAAGCCATAAGTTCCCGCCCTCCCTGCCAGAACCGGGGATGCGATACGACGGGAATAGCAAGAGCCGCTGTGTGCAGGATGAAAATCGGCAGATTCATGCCGGCTCCGATCGTCCGTCGATTTTGCCGACGAAACTCATGCCAACGACTCAATTCCGCCAGCATCTCAGGAAGTTGTCCGGTCTCCTCGCCGGTGCGAATCATCTCAATATCGAACGGATCAAAACATTTTCCATGCCGCTCCATGCTGTCTGAGAGCATTTGTCCCTGTCGAACCTCTTCGGCCATTTGACTTGCGACCCGTCGATACTTTCCGCGCAGGCCCTGGGCGGCTGCTGAAATCGCCCTCAGAATCGGCGCCCCGGAATTCAAAAGCATGGACAGGTTATAATAGAATTGAATTTTCGCATCAGCCATGCCGGCACGCTCCCTGCATTTTCTGGTTTTCGCGCTGCCTTTGACTGGACTTACGGTTCCAGCGAACCAGCCGTGTAGGATAACGGCTGGATCGTCGCCATCACTCCGCTGCATTTTTGCAGCGGGCCGGTAATCCCTTCAATACGCCGGATAATCTCATTGTCCAGACGGTGCTCGGCAATCACAACGAGCACACGACAGACCGAAGAGATCCCATTTTTGGCAAACTCGGCATACAGCGGCATTTTCGTCAGCGTCTCCTGGACGTTTTCCGCAGAGAGTATCGCCATCGACAGCGTTTCCAGTCCCGACAGCGCGGACAAAATTTTTTCAAAAATATTTACATCCTGCACAAATACATGCAGCATGCTTTTCTGGCTGGGCGTTTCCAGCGGGATCTCCGGCCCGGCTGCTTGAGACAATATCTCAATCAGCGAACCAGGACTTTTAGCCCTGACCATCTTGTCAACCATCCCGACATTCTGCAAGGCCCTTGAAATAGACGACAACAGGCGAATATGGGCGTTGGGCTGATCGGCCGGCGCCAGGATAAAAACCATCAGCCGTACCTTCTTCCTGTCGGCCGACTCAAAATCCACCCCGCCCGGCACTGTCAGAATTCCTACGACAAAATCGTTCAGCGCCTTCAGTCGGCAGTGCGGAATAGCCACCCCCCCGCCGAATGCGGTTGAACCGAGCGTTTCTCGCTCCTGCAGGCCTTCGAGAATGTCCTCCTCCGAAATATGGCGGCAAAGCGGATTCTTTTTAGCCAGCGACGCGACTTCACACAGCGCAAGGGCCTTATCGTCAATAACCAGACCCGTGCGAACACACTCGGGTCTTAAAACCTCCGTTAACTTCATTGTCCGACTCCTCCGGCGCTGTGGATTAAAACCGATTGGGATCGCCTCCGGTCGGGGACGACAGGGGCATTGTTTCTTCCGTAAAACCTCGTTCAAGGGCCGCTTGCAGGGCTTGTTTTTCCGGCTGCAGCATCAGCATCAGTTTTTCATCGGCATGGGCCTCATGCTGTCCAATCAGAGCCAGCGCATGCCGGGCCGCTGCCTCGCGTTCCTGCGGAGTCCCCTGAATATGTCTCCACTCTGAAATCTCCGCTCGGATTTCCTCAAAATACAACTCGCTGTCAAAGGGCATTTCCGGGATATAATTGAGTCCCTTTTCCAGCAATCGAGCCGTTTCCGAATGGGTAAAATCCGGCCCCAGTTCTGCGGCCTTTTGGATTTGTTCATCCAGGGCCGCCTGGACTTTTTCCGCCAGTTCATATCGGTCCAGCGAATCGGCCAGTTTCATTTTGGCCCGCAGATTTAAAAGCCGACTTTTGGTCGCATTGAGAACAAACTGTTTGCCCTCGGCGCTCCCCAAGCCCCGACCTGCCGCAATCGCCTGATCTATGATCTGGTCGGCCTGGTCAAAATATTCTATCGCCGCAGTCAGCAGCTGATCCTCCGCCACCGTCAAATACCCTTCCTGAAGGATCCCTTTAATCGCCTCATCCTTACCGGCCGCCTGTATCATGCTTTCCATCGACAGACTGATGCTGGTTTCAAATAAAAGGCGGGAACTTATCACGGAGCCGGCCAAAGACTGGATTTGCGCCTTTTTATACAGTACCATCGGCTGTGCGTCGCGAGACTGTATCCCCTCGTAGCGCTCGAGGGCAGTCCGCAGCAACTGCACCAACTGTTCCGCCGTCAGGCGATACTGCGCCAGATCCTGTTTGAACCGGTTAAGCTGGTCCCGAAGAAATCCCTGCTCTTTGCCCAACTGCCCGGCCAGTTCATTGCGCTGCGTCCGCAACTGCGCCAACTCTGTCGAATTCTTCAGATCTCGGATCTTCTGTTCGGTCTGAACGATTGACGCTTCCAGATGATCTTTTCTGAGACGGATCAGTTCAAACCGACTGTCGAGAAGTTCCAATTGATTGACCGCCTCCTGCATGTCAAAATAAAAGGGCTTTTTTTCAAGCAATATCTGATAGCCGGCCTGTTCCAAAGAGGCCTGATGACTGCCCGATGACGCCTTTGCCTGACGGAACTGCTCATCGGCTCTGGCCTGAAGAGCCGTCAACTTACTGTTTGCGGCGGCCTCACGGCTTTCCCATTCCTTTTTTTCTTCTTCCAGCCGGGCCAATTGATCTTTCGTTTGAGCCAGCTCCTTTTGCAGACCCATCTCAAAAACCCCGCCGCCTTCCAGAACCTGCTGAAGTTCTTGGGCCTCTTGGTCAGCAGATTCAATCAACTGCACAAGCCGACGTTGCTGCACCTGAAGTTTTTGAATCCGTCGGATTTGCGTTTGAATCTCCGCAAGTTCTTGCTGCATAGGCACTTTGGATAGTTCCAATTCATTTGATTGCCGACAGGCCTGCCCCCAGTCCAGATTCCCCAGCGCAAGAGCCGCCGCATCCCGGCTTGAGCGGCTGGCCCGTTGCGACAGAGCCGCGTTCAGATGAGCCCGCGCCGCCTGGTCGTTCCCTTTATAGAGGTAAAGGTCCATCGCCTCAGATGTCTTTTGCTGTGCCGAACGTTCCGCCCGATGCGTCGGATCATCTGAGCAACCGGCGACGATCCCCATCGCCGCCAGCACTGCCGTTCCGATCAGTATACTGTAAATTCGCACTCCATATCTCCAGTTAAGTGTTGAAGGTCGTATCCTACAGGCCTGCACAGGCAGCTGTCAAGGGGATTTGCCGGAATTTAGGGAGGTTATGGAGTTTGCGGATCTCAAAATAAAATCTTTGGGTGATTTTCAAACTGGGCAGATAAGTCAGGAATCTATGGCAAAGGGCCTAAACAAACCATCAGCTGTTGGTCGGACAAATACCCCGATGTTCTCAATTTTCACCCAAACGAATCGCCTCATATTCTTTCTGAAAGAAACGGGCATGCTCGGCCTCCTGAAATGCCAGGTGCCGGAACAACTGTTCCAGTTCCTCCCGATCCGCAAGATCCGCCAGAATCGTATATAACTGCTGTGCGGACCGTTCTTTATTCAAGGCCAGCTGAATCGCTTCTTTGAAGGAAATATCCGGCGGAATCGGCATGGCGTCCAGATACCCGCTTTGGGCCAGATCTCTAAGATCCGGTTCCCGCAGGGAATACGAATATCGCTTCAATTCTCTCAGCCGCAACTCGTGGGTATGTTCATCGGCCGCCAGCGACCGGTAAAAACTTTGCACCGACGGATCGGAAACCTCCTCTGACAGTTTGGTGTAAAACTTTTGTGATGCCTGCTCTTGCAGGATCGCAAAATCCAGCACATCCTCAAACGTTCGAAATTGCAGCATATCATCTCTCCTGCAATACAGTTTCGGCCGATGTCCGATTAATATACCTCTTTATACCACAAAACCCAAGTTTCGGCAAGGAAATTATATCTCTTTTTTATCAAAGGATTTATGCCTCTAAAACGGTTGTTTTAAAAAATTGCGTACCAGTCGATATAAAAGAATTGGAGAAAGGGGAGCATTTCTCAGGTATGGGGGCTACCTGTCTGAGCTTAAGGCATCTTAGCCCATACAGGATCTGCTGATATTTAGGTGTTAAATTTCATCGTACTGACCATTAAGAATAGAGTTTATTCCTGATATGTAAAGGCATAATCTTATATGCCTTTCTGCCTTATCAGCATAAAAATGCCACGAAAGGGTCTGGAGATTGGGGCTTTTCGAATTGGGCGACCAGTCAACTACAGATTTCGGCGGATAACGGCCGCGGTAGCCAACTTGGTAGGCAACTGGCCCTTATCATCCGTAACAGTCATAGTAATTCGTACATTGCGTATCATTCCGGGCGAGCCGGGTACTTCAGCCCGATTAAAGGTCATACTGGTCACATTTTCGCATAAAACATAAGATTTCCAGGTTCCGGAACTAAAGTCACGCTGGTCCAGGAAAAGTTTACCCGTAGGGACGCCGGCTTCAAAACGATACCGAATGTCCACCATACGAGCTGCATCTCCATTGACATCGATTCCACACTGGGTTGAAGGATCATCTTCATCGTCAGCGCTTGCGATTCCATAGGCCGTGCGTATATCGTTGGTAATTCGCATCAGGGCGGCCCGGGCCGTATTGATATTTTTGGAGAGGGCCAGGTTGTCATGATAATTCTTGATCGAGGCATTGAAGGCCACCGCCACGGCCGTCATCAGGGCGGCCAGAAGAACCATTGACACGATCAGTTCGATCAAGGTAAAGCCGCCTGGTATTTTGCGTATTTTTTTCATAGGGTCACTCCCTAATTTTTAATCCAATTTGGCCCGAATCCAGCTTGCCGTGCTGATCGGATGGCCGTTTTTGAGAATCGTTACGGTAACTTTGACAAAATTTATAGTGGCCTGTGTCGCCGGACTGCTGAGGTCGTCATTGAGTTTAGTCACGCTAACCTGCTGTGCAAAAGCGGCAAAATCGTTCAGCGGCTCGCCATTTAGATCCTTAGGCGGCGGATTGGGCGAGGGATTAAAAGACTCCAGGGCAGAAAAAGGCATCTGTACAGTCCTTTCCCGCACTTCCTCAATGAGGAATTCAGCGGTGGACAGATCCAGACCGGCGGCATTTTTCATTGTAAAGGCCCCGCTGGTTCCGACCAGAGCGGCAATCGCCACCCCGATCAGGATTGCCGCAAACAGTACCTCCAGAAGAGTAAATCCGTCGGAGCGTTTGGATTTTCTGTTCTTCATAGGTCCATTCTCCACGATTAACTGGTTACCACGCTGGACATCTTGAAGATCGGCAGAATAATACTCATTGCAATAAAGCCGACCAGCACACCCATCACGACGATCATGATCGGTTCGATCATGCTGGTGACTGTCTTTATCACTGTCCGCAGTTCACGGGCGTAAAATTCGGATATGTCATTGAGTACATCCCCGATCGTTCCGGATTCCTCGCCGGACTGGATCATCTGCACGACGTTGCCGGGCATGAGATTATACTGGCCCAAACTGGCGGCAATCTTTTTGCCCTGGCGGACTTCTTCATAGACGCCCTTCCACATATTTTCATAGAGCGTGTTGCCGGTGATCTGCGAAGTGATCGAAAGCGTATCGAGAATAGGCACTCCCGCATTGGTCAATACGCCCATAGTGTGCATGCTGCGGGTAATATACAGACTGCGGCAGAGGGTTTTCAGCAATGGGATTTGCAGTTTTCCTCGATCCCACCAGGCCTTTCCGGCGCGGGTTTTTCGGGTCAGATACCAAAATGCCATAATTGCCGCGCCGATGGCGGGAAAGACGATAAACCAGTATTCCCGCAATCCGCCGCTGAGCATCATGATGATTTTGGTCGGGGTCGGAAGCAGATGCTCTTTGCCTGCAAATACCGTCAGGAAGCGCGGCAGCACAAAAGTCAGCAGAAATGTAACGCAGGTGACGGCCATAACGGCGATGATGATCGGATAGACCATGGCGCTGACCACCTGGCTTCGGGTATCGGCCTCCTGATCCAGGTATTCGGACAACTGCTGGAGCATAGAGCTCATCGAGCCGGAGATTTCAGCCGCAGCGACCATGTTGATATACAGGTTATTAAAGACCTCAGGGTGCTCGCTGAGGGCCTGGGAAAAACTCTTGCCGGCCTCGATCTGGAGCTTGAGATCCATGACAATGACGCGGAATTTATGCTTTTGGATCTGGGAACCGATGGATTCGAGGGCATCCTGCAAGCTGATGCCCGCACGAAGCATTACGGCCAGCTGGTTGGTGAAGTTGAGAATATCTTTTCGGCTGGGGCCGAATTCTACCCGGAACCCTTCCTTACGTTTTGGCGCAGCGGATATGGCGTTTTGCTCCGCTCGCTGAGGGCGGGATTTTTGGGTTCCGATTTTTTCAAGGATACTCATAAAATCTCCTTAGGCAATTACTTTGGCCTTCTCTTTGGAGCCGGCGGTCCTGGACAAATCCTTGTGCGCCAGCAATTTATCCATCTTCCCGGGGTTGCTGGAACGTGTGACGGCCTCTTCTCTGTCAATATAGTCCGCTTCGTACTGCTGCTGGATGCTGAAGTCCATGCTCTGCATACCCAGCCGACGGGATGTTTCGATAATGTTGGGAATTTCATAAATTCGATTTTCACGGATGCAGTTTCGAACCGCCGAGGTGCACAGAAGGATTTCGGTGCAGGGAACCATGCCCGGCTTATCCACCCGACGGAACAGGGTCTGGGAGATGACTGCCTGAAGCGTATTGGCCAGCATGGCGCGAATCTGGTTCTGCTGGCTGGCCGGATAGATATCGATGATACGCTCGATCGTCTGGGGAGCGTTGACGGTGTGCAGTGTGGACAGCACCAGGTGTCCGGTTTCGGCGGCGGTGATGGTCGAACTGGTGGTTTCCAGGTCTCGCATTTCGCCGACCAGGATGATGTCTGGGTCCTGACGCAGGGCATGCCGCAGGCCCGAGGCGAATGTGGGGCAATCCGATCCGATTTCCCGCTGTTCGATCATGCAGGATTTATTTTCGAGCAGATATTCGATGGGGTCTTCCAGCGTGATGATGCGTTTTTTGTATTTTTTGTTTATCACCCCGATCATCGAGGCCAGGGTGGTGCTTTTGCCCGATCCGGTATGGCCGGTCACAATCACCATGCCCCGGGGCAGATCCGTCAATTCCTTGACAATCGGAGGCAAGTGCAGATTTTCCAGATCCGGAACCTTATTGGAAATGGCGCGGAAGGAAATAGCGATGCTGTCTTTTTGATAATGGGCATTGACACGGAATCGGCTTCCGTCGTCGATCATGGTCGAAAAATCCAGATCTCGCTTTTCTTCAAATTTTTTGAATTTGGCCTCTCCAACCATATCGACAACCATCGCGGCGGCATCTTCATTGGATACTTCGGGCAGATCCATAATGATCAGTTCAGTATTGATGCGCATTACCGGAGGCAGAGAGGTATTGATATGTACGTCCGAAGCGCCGGCCTGAATGGCCATTGCCAGCATATCTTTGACACGAATCATGCTTTTCTCCTGGTTTTTTCTGATTTTTTCTTTTCCACGACGGGTTTCTGGGCTTCCTGAGCGAATTCAGAAGCGTCAGAGGGCTGAGCGGAAGGCAGGCAAACGGGTTCTTCGCCGGACGAGGCCTCCGTCACTCGCAGCACCTCTTCGATCGTGGTAATTCCTTTTTTTACTTTTTGCAGTCCATCGTCAAACAGGCAGGGCCAGCCGCTTTTGACAAAGGCCTTTCGCATACTGGACACGGAGGAATCCTCGTTGATGATCCGGCGGAATTCCTCATCCACAACCAGCAGTTCAAAGATTCCGGCTCGGCCGGCATATCCGCTGTTTCGGCATTTGTCGCAACCCTTTCCGCGAACCAGTTCGGGTATCTGAATGGAGGCCCGATCCAGAAATTTCTTGACGCTATCGGTGACTTTGCAGGTTTCCTTGCAGTGCGAACAGATCCGGCGAACCAGCCGCTGAGCCAGAATACCGTTCAGCGAAGCCGCAATCAAATAGGGTTCGATTCCGATATTAACAAGACGCGAAACGCTGCTGGGCGCATCGTTGGTATGCAGGGTTGATAGCACCAAGTGCCCAGTGAGGGCCGCCTGCACGGCGATCCGGGCGGTCTCCTGGTCGCGAATTTCTCCGATCATGATGATGTCAGGGTCCTGTCGAAGCATACTTCGCAGGGCTGCGGAAAAGGTCATTCCGGCCCGCTCGTTCACCTGCACCTGATTGCAATACTCAAGATTGTATTCGACCGGATCCTCCACCGTTGAGACATTGAGCCGCTCGCTGTCCATCTGGGCCAGCGCCGAATAAAGGGTGGTGCTCTTGCCGCTTCCGGTCGGACCGGTGACCAGCAGGATTCCGTGCGGCAGAGCGATCTGCTCCTGAAAGGCCTCCAGTACGCGCGGTTCCATGCCGGATTTATCCAGCCCGAGCATGATGCTCTTGCTGTCCAAAAGCCGAATGACCACTTTTTCGCCGTGGCTGGTGGGCAGGACCGAAACGCGAAGATCAATGCCGCGGCCGCCCATAATGACGGCAATTTTTCCATCCTGCGGCACGCGCCGTTCCGAGATGTCCAGGTTGGACATGATTTTAACGCGGGATACAATCGCCGCGTGCATCTTGGCCGGGGCCTGGCGGGTTTCAAACAGAACCCCATCAATGCGATAGCGGATCTTGGTGTATTTCTCTTTGGGCTCGATATGGATATCGCTGGCTCCTTCGTGCAGAGCGTTGCTGAGGATATAATTGACAAATTTGATGACCGGCGATTCGCCGGCGCTTCGTTCGAGATCTTCAATATCCTCTTCGGTTTCATGGACCAGTTCGATCTCATCCATGTCGCTCATGATTTCATCGACATTGTAATCGAACTTGCTGTCATCAAGGGCATCGCAGATTTCTTCTATATTCTGCTGCGTGCAAACGGCGATCTTAACCTGCATTCCGGTGTGCCGCTTGACATCGTCAATCCCAAAGACATTGGCCGGATCGCTGGTGGCCACTGTCAGAACTCCATCCTGAATGGCCAGCGGCAAGATATGATTGGCCCGCACATAGTTCAATCCGAGTTTGCTGAACGCTTCGCGGTCCACCTCCTCAGGACGAAGGGCGCAAAACTCATATCCATGAAGCCGGGCCTTGGCCTGTAGAATAACCTCCGGCTGAAGTCCGGCTTTTTTGCAGAGTTTTTCGACCTCTTCGCCGCGTATTTGTTCTGCGCGGATGTGACCGGCCTGTTCGGCGGTCAGCGCTTCCATCTCCACCAGCACATCCACCAAACTGCGGACATGAATTCTCGCCTTGGGTTCGGGACAATAGAGATTGCGAAGACCCGGAGCCAGCTCCAGCTGACCGCCGTCTTCTTCCAGATCTTTCAGCGCCACTACTTCCGCGGCTTTTTGTTTTCCGAAGAGTCTCTTCATTCTTCTGTTTTTAACTCAATGACAATATCTTCATAGGCAATCCGAACTCGATCCGACAGAATCTCTTTGACGATAAAGCCCTGAATGGCGTCGCCGATATAGAGGACTTTATCATTGATCATACAGCAGGAATTACTCTGTCGGGCGGTGATGCTCCACAGTTTAAGCAGCCCGGCCCGCCGCTGCATTTCCTCCTTTCGCATCAGGGACTGGGTCAAGGAAAGATCCTGACCGGATGTATCGAGCGTGTTTTCCTGTCGAAAGGGATTTTTCTTCAGATCCGCTACGGTAATCTGTCCCAGTTCCGAGGCCTGAGAAAATCGGCTGGATACCGAATCCATCTGGCTGTTAATCTCCGTCTGAAAAGAAGTCAGCTGGGCCAGGGCCTTATCAATCTGCGAGGCCTCCTCGCCCGAGGCGCCGTGGGCCTGGGAAAGACCCGATTTTTTTATCATCCACCAGACGCCCGCTGCGCCTGCGGCAAACAGGATCACCAGAACAATCGTTCCCTGCCGGACGTTCCGGGCGTGAACAGCCGGCCTGAAATATTCGCCGGCCCCCAAAGCGCCGGACTGGCCGCCTGTCTCAGCGGTCTGCTGCTGCATCTGCTCGGCCGCAGGGGGTTGATTGGCATCTCGCAAATAAGCTAACATAGACAGACTCCTAACATTCTGTATTTCTTTTGTTTGTTTGCCGGACGGATCAGGCCTTTGCATTCTGGAAGAAAATGCTCATGATAAATTTGGCCTCTGTCTGGCCTTCGAACTTGGATTTCTTTTTCAGTTCCAGTTGGCGGATTTTTGTAATTCGATCCATCCGCTCCAGTTCCAGCAGAAAGGCATAGTACGAGTTAAAATCCCCATGCAATTCCATTTCAAGCGGCTGCTCAATGTATCCCTGATTGCTGGCGGTTTTAAGAGTACGGATCATTTTGGGAACCAGCCCGTGCCGCTGTGCGATGAGGGTCACGTTCTCCAGCACGGTATAGATTTCACTGCTGGGCGGCAGTTTGCTTTCAAACTCGTGAATCACTTTTTCCATCTGTTCCAAGTGAACGGTCAGATCTTCGGAAGCCGTTTTTGCCTTGGCCAGCTCGGTCAATTTGGCCCGGCTGGATTCCATTTGCACCCGCTGACGGACCAGATGTTCATTGGCCGGTTTGATCATGTACGCATAGGACACATAGACCATCGCGATAATCAGCACAAAGAAAATAAGATGACGCAGTCCGCTGTTCATGGGACTTCCTTTCTTTGGATCAGATCGTCTCGTTTCGTTTATTCCGAATTGACTCAATGTCTTTTCGTGTGAGTTTCAAATTGGGCTTGAGCCGCGCGGCCAGACGAAACTCGCGGTATTTGATTCCGTCAATCTCGCGTTCTTCGCTCTGGACCAGTTGGACCTGATCGAGCAGGATGGAAGCGCTGAGATTGGCGATGTAGCTGGCCACTTCAATATCGCTGGGCGCAAGACCTTTGATTTCAAGATTTGTTTCCGGTTCCTGAGGCGCAGGAACCGGTTCGACGGCCGATTTTTCAGCCGATTTTTGATACCCTGTTTTTTTCCCGCCGGCGGCCGATTTGCCCTGAGCCGGGGATGCGGCCGGCGCCCGGGGCTTTTCTTTTTCCTTCATATCCAGGGCCGTCAGGGAAACCCCGCCGGGCAGATTGTTGGTCAGACACGCCAGCAGAATGCTCCTGGGAACCGGCTCAATCAGCGTGGCAGTCATCATCATAACCTTCATCCGCGTATTGTTTTTGCTTTTGAGTTCCTCCAGCATGGCGATCTGCTCTTTGGCCTGATTGAGCTGCCCGGTCAAAACGCTCAGTTCGGCCTGGACGGACCGCTGTCGCATCTTCAGCACCGAAAAGGTCATTCCGATACCCGCCAGAACCGCCACCAGCAGAATCAGATACAAAGAGTTGGCCCGATTCGACTGGCGCTGCTGAATATAATCGTTGGGAACAAAATTAATCGTTGCCATATTTGTTATTCGCTTTCTGATAAAAGTCCATCTGTCTTCTACTCTGCCAGACCTTCCAGACTTAATCCAAAGGCCATGGCCCAGTCCACCTTCGAATTTCGCCGATCGATCATACATTTTTGCTCGAGAGGATCCACCCGAACCGCCGAGAGGACATCTCCAATCTGTGCGGCAATCTGCATCCGCTGGGCCATTTCTGCCACCTGGTCACAGACGCCCCGGTTTACATTGCTGCCGGAGAGAAAGACCAGCCGTTCAATCGGCTTGCTGGCGGGCATGGTTTCATAATACCGGGCGCAGGCGTCTACTTCTGCAATCATCCGGGGGAGGTTTTCGGGCTGCTCCATCTGATCAAATCCGATCGGAATGACCCGAGCAAACAGCAGCTGAGTTCCGCGACAGACAACCACATTGCAGTGATTGCTTCCAATTCCCATCAAAATCGATACTCGATCGCGCTCATTTTTACGACGGCAGAAAAACCGGATGTAGCTGTTAATCATGGCATAGGGCCAGGTGTTGATGGAGTGTATTTCCAGTCCTGCCTTTTCATAAATCGCCAGATGCAGATCCACCTTTTCCCGATGAGCCGCCATAACCAGAACCTCTGTCTCCGAACTTTTGCAGTCGGGATGCTCGGCGGCGATATATTTGAGAATGCCTTCCTCCGGCCTGAACGGCAGTTTATTCTGAACGCGGGCAAACGCCGATTGTTCGATCTGGGCTCCCGCTGATTTGGAAATCCTCACCTGATCGATAAATAAATCATCCGAAGGAAGCGCGGTGACTATTTTTTTTCCTTTAAAGGCCTTTTGTCTGCTAATCTGCTTCATGGCGCCAAGCGCCCATCGCTGCCATTCGGGGCTGCCGGGCTGAATAGAATCGGGTCTGGCCTCAAGACCGGCGGCCTGAAGGAACAGACCCTGACCGTTTATTCCCAACTGCGCCAGGCGCAGATACCTGCTTCCCAGGTCTACGCCAATCGGACAATATTTTTTACTCAACATAGAAAATATTCCTTGTCGTATTGCCTTGTGCACTTTTCCCGGATCCTAAATCCGACAGAAAGGGAAATACGATCCATCCATTCGTCGTCCGGATTTCCCTCCGACATTAGCACGTGTTTGAAGCAGCGGGTCCGCGAAAAGTCTGTACGACATTTAAAGTGTACATAATAATTGCCCATCTCGGACCGGCAGCAGAGATTGAGGCCTATTTTCAAAAAAGAGTCCGATAAAAAAGCGATTGAAGAACTGATACGCAAAGGAAAAGAAAGCAAATAATTCGCCTGCCGTTTTGACCGGGCAAAAAGAAAAAGAAGAAACCTCATTAAAAGACAGCGGATCTGCAAACAGGTCCCATAAAAAGTTCTGCATAAAAAGGAATAAGTTGAGGGAGCGTATCAGGATTGTCCGGCTTATTCGGCTTTGAGAGAACGGCTCATCAATCCGACAATGGCTTCCTTTACATGAAGCTTGCCGCTGACCACTGCAAAGACCGCCTCGGTAATGGGCATTTCCACATGATATCTGGCCGCCAACTGGACGACCGATTGGCAGGTGGTCACCCCTTCAATTACGCTGTGGGTACTCTGGATGGCTTCTTGCGCGGTCATTCCCCGGCCGATCTGCTCGCCAAATGATCGGTTGCGTCCTTTGGGAGAAATACAGGTGGTGACCAAATCGCCCAGCCCGCTGAGGCCGGCAAAGGTACTCTCGTGCGCCCCCATGGCCTGCCCGAGCCGACTGATTTCGGCAAGTCCCCGCGCAATGAGGGCGGCCTTGGCGTTATCGCCGGCTCCGATTCCATCGATGCATCCGGCGGCAATCGCGATAACATTTTTCATCGCCCCTGCCAGTTCCACCCCCGCAAGATCCATATTGGTATAAACCCGAAACATGGGAGTGGTAAAGGTCTCCTGAATCCGCTCCGCCAGCGATTGATCCCTGCAGGCGGCCGTGGCTGTGGCCGGCAGACCCCGCATTAGTTCATCGGCAATGGTCGGGCCGGAAAGAGCGGCATAATCACGGTTTGTGCCCAGCGCTTCCTGAAGGATCTCGGTCGGGCGAAGCAGAGTTTTGTTCTCGATTCCCTTGGTAACGCTGACGATCGGAACCCCTGGGGGCACGTTCGGTTTCAGCCGCTGCCAAACCGAGCGAACAAACTGACAGGGCACCGCAGAAACCAGCAATTGGGCTTCCTTGAGAGCTTTGGCATCGTCGGCCTCAAAACGCAATGCCGCCGGAAGCGGATAGCCCGGAAGAAACTTTGTGTTCTCGCCTGCGGCGGCAAACCGGGCCAGCTGCGCCGCATCATAACCCCACAGCGTAGTCGTAACCCCATTGCTGCACAGGAGCATTCCGCAGACAGAGCCCATCGCCCCGTCGCCGATTATGGTCGCCCGTTTGAACATAACGAGAGTAAAACATAAACAAACGGAATTTTCAAGAACTGTAAGGAGTCAAAACAGGAAATCGATTTTACAGGATCTCAACCTGCTCTGCCCCGAGGTGGCGAAGGTGAGGCGTCTGGTTTTTGCCCAGCCAGGCCTCCATTGTCACCTGCGACCCGTCGTATTCTTCCCTCAGATCGATGGCGTGGGCTCGCAGAAAACTGATCAGCCGCCCATCCGAGATCGGGCTTTTAAGGCGGATATGCAGTTCCTTTCCGCGGACGATTTCCTGCACCCGCTCGCCCAGTTGATCCAGGTTCAGACCTGATCGCGCGGAGATCGCTACCGCCTCCGGATAAACCGTCTGGAGCGATTCAAACAAGCCGCCGCCAGAAATGATATCGCATTTATTCAGCAGCATAAGGATCGGTTTTTGTCCGCAGCCGATCTGGCCGAGCACAGTCTTGACGCTGTCGATCTGTTCAAATACCTCAGGGCTGGATGCGTCAATTACGTGCAGCAGCAGATCAGCGTGAACGGCCTCTTCGAGAGTTGCCTTGAACGACGCGACCAGATGATGCGGCAGTTTGCTGACGAATCCGACCGTATCGCTGAGCAGGACTTCCTCGGTCAGAGCATTCATCAGCGTGCTTTTTCCTGCATTGGTATAGCCAACCAGGCAGATTTTAAAAAAATCACGCCGGCCGTCAATCTCTCTCAAAATCCGCCCGTCGATCTCCTCCAGTTCGCGTTTGAGGGCGGTAATTCGTTTGCTGACAAGGCGCCGGTCGATTTCCAACTGTTTTTCACCGGTTCCGCGTGTGCCGATACCGCCGACAGCTCCGGCTGAGGTGCCCCCGCCGGCTCCTGCCACGCTGTCCAGGTGCGACCACATCCGCGTCAAGCGCGGATAGGTATATTCAAGTTGAGCCAGTTCGACCTGGAGTTTGGCCTGCCTGGTCTGAGCGCGAGCGGCGAAAATATCGAGGATCAGTTCGCTGCGGTCGATCACCTTGACCTTGACGATATTTTCCAATTCGCGGATCTGGCCAGGGGTCAGATCATTGTCGAAGATCACAAGATCGGCGCGGCTTTTCTGCACCTTCTCCAGAAGATGTTCGGCCTTGCCTTTGCCGATATAAGTAGCCGGATGGATGCGAGGGATCTTCTGCTGGAGCCGGTCAACGATGATGGCGCCGGCGCTTTCAGCCAAGGCGGTCAATTCCGCCAGATTGTCGATTCTATTATTTGAGTCCCGGGCGCGAAGGTAAGCGCCCACAAGAACCGCCCGTTCCCTGATGACCTTAATCTGGTCTTTAATTTTTTCCAATTTTGGTTAATTCCCCTCCAGGAATAGATTTATCTTTTCTTCCTATTATAACAAACCACTTGTCTGATTTTCAAGTTTTCCATAACAAATGAGTTACTTGACTAAAAAGTCCAATGCCGATAGCCAAAAGCCGAAAACAAGAAATGGCAGAACAGAAAAAGGATGTAAGTCTTTTTATTTATTGTCTTTTGGTTTAAAACATGAGGAGAGTTCGACACAATCTACTTTTTTCGATTGACCCATGCCTCATATCGCTGACGATAGCCATAACCGAAATAATCAATGGAGAACTCGTTGCGGATTTTATATTTCTTAAAGATTCTGACGATGTGTTTCTCTGTCCATGCCGCCAGAGAATCTACCCGAGCCTGTTCGAGACGTTCCCGAATGATCCTCTTTTCCTGATCCTTCATCTCCGGAACCATTTCTACATAGGCGTTATAGGTGCGTTCTACGCCCGGCGAGCGAGTTATCAGATCCAGCAAGACTATAATCTGCTCTTCACTTAGTTCTTGTCGCAGCGCCTTGAGCAATCCATGGATCTGGGGAACAAACTGGGCATAAATCGGATCGATCTGTTCGACCATAATAGTCAGGGCCTTCAATTCATCTTTTTGGCCATGCTGCGGATTGCGCGCATCCTCCCAGTCGGACCAGGCGGCTTCGAGTTTTTCGCCCGTCTGCTGATGCCATGCCCAAACCCGTCCATAGTGCTCCGCCAGCAGAGCCGCCACCCTGATTTCTTTCGATTCATTGCCTAACTTCAGGTATTGCGTCAGTTGTTGACTCTTTTTCTGGACCCTGTTTTGAATGTCTTCCGGCAATTGAGGCGACATCCATACAGGTCCAGATCCGGAATCAATCTCGGCCTGTGTCCTTGCCGCGATCTCCATAGCAGATTCAGCATACAGAGCGGATACAGCCAAAACGACGATACAACTTACGGCGGCTTTTTTAATTTGTCCGGCCATAGACCATCTCCCTTAAAACGACCGCTTCCAACCCATTTGCTTTGCGAAATTACCCGCCAAGCATCCATTTTATTCTATCCCCAAAAGAAGTTTCAAGCATTTCCTATAAAAAGAACAGGCCATCCGATAGATCCGAATAGAAATGGTTGTCAATCCATCCGTTGTAATGTACACTGATAAAATTATGTCTATTTTGTCGAGGACTTCATGATTGAGTTTGTGAAAATGCACGGATTGGGCAACGACTATGTATATATCGATTGCTTCCATCAGCAAGTCGTTGATCCAGAGGAACTTGCGGTTCAGATCAGCGACCGGCATTTTGGCGTTGGTTCGGACGGGCTGATTTTGGTATGCCCCTCGGAGGTTGCGGATGTAAAAATGCGGATGTTCAATGCCGACGGTTCCGAGGCCCAGATGTGCGGCAATGGAATCCGCTGCCTTGCCAAGTATTTTTATGAAAATCATCCGATCTCGGCCAGCAGTCACGAGATGTCGGTACCCGGACAGGGATTGTTTCCGGCCTCGATCCAGGTCCAGACCGGCCGCGGGATCCTGACTGTGGGTCTGGAACTGGACGAGGGCAACAAGGTATCCCGTGTTTGCGTAAATATGGGGCAGCCCATTTTAGAAGCGTCCCAGATCCCTGTCGCAATTGCCGCCGAGCGGGTGGTAGATCTTGCCTTGCCGATCAATGACCAGTCTCTGTCGATGACGTGTGTTTCGATGGGCAATCCGCACGCGGTATTTTTCTGCGAAGATCTGGATGCCATCGACCTGTCCTGCATCGGACCGCGACTGGAGCATCACGAACTGTTTCCTGAGCGGATCAACGTGCATTTTGTCAAATCCGACAACCCGCAGGAGTTTACGATGCAAACCTGGGAACGAGGCAGCGGGATTACGCTGGCCTGCGGAACCGGGGCCTGCGCCTGTGCTGTAGCAGGGGTGCTGACGGGGCGATGCCAGCGGCTTGTTTGTGCCCATTTGCCCGGCGGAGATCTGGACCTGAACTGGTCTGAAGCGGACAACTGCGTCTATATGACCGGCCCGGCAGTAGAAGTCTTTCGAGGGATCTGGCCGGGTCAGTAAATACCAATGACCACTTCTGAGCCGACAGACCGGCGGACTGCGTTCAACCCTGATAAAATCCAGACCTGCGCCTTTGTGGGAATAACAAGCAAATTATTTACCCCATGACGACCTGGACCTGATTGGCATTGTTTAGGATGTTCAGAGGGATCAGGTTGCCGCTTATTTTACGGTCATTGACAATGATTTGTCTGACGCCTTTTTGAACAGCGGCGTCATTGTTAATTTCTATATCAATCTGTTTGCCTCTGAACCGGCGGGTAAGTTTGATATGCTTCCAATCGGCGGGGATACACGGATCAATCCGCAGTCCGTCATAATCGGGCTGGACACCGAGGATATACTGGGTCGCCGCATAATAGGACCAAGCGGCCGCTCCGGTCAGCCACGGCAGTCGGGAGGCGCCGAAACGCGGACTGTATTTACTGTGGGTAAACTGGCAATTGACATACGGCTCAATCTGGCGAATTTCGGCGCGGGTATTATAAGCAGCGGGCATAAAGGCCCGGTAGTACCGGAAGGCCTGATTGCCGCCGCCGAGCATCGCTTCGGCAATGACCGCCCAGCCCTGCGTATGCGAGAAGATGGAGGCATTTTCCTTCATTCCTTCATTAAACAGAGAGGCCTTGATTATGGTATGGTCGGTCTTTCGATACGGTGGGTCGCAGATCATAATCCCGTATTCAGTGCACAGATGATCGGCCACAGCATTCATCACACGGCGGGCCTGCTGCGGCAAGGTATGACCGCTGAGAACCGCCCATGTCTGCGGATTGAGCCAGATGCGGCCTTCGTCGTTTTCATGGGAACCAAACTTCCTGCCGTCCCGACGCCAGGCGCGCAGAAACCATTGGCCGTCCCAGGCATATTGCTTAATATTTCTATCGAGGACTTCCAGATGCCGGCGGCCCCATGAGGATTCCTCGGCGCGGCAGAGCCGATCGCAGATTTCAACATAGGTTTTAAGGGCAAAGCGCAGCTGAAAGGCGACAAAGACCGTCTCGCCGTCGTGGCCGAGGGCCAGGCAGTCGTTCCAGTCAGCCGACAGGCCGCAGGGAAGACCGTGGGAACCGCTTCGGCGGATGGTGAACTCAATAGCCCGTTTCATGTGCCCAAGGACAGTCGCCTGACCCTGATCGGCAAAGGGCAGGCTTTTGTCGTAAAAGCCCAGGTCGCCGGTCTCTTTAACATAGGCGGGAATGGTATTAAACAGCCACAGGCAGTCATCGGAGCGATACTCTTCTTCCTTCGGCGGCGTTTCTTTGCCGGGTTGATGCTCAAAAGGCCTGACTACCGGCATTGCCCCGCCGGTGGAGACTTGGCCGGTTATCATCAGTTCCAGCCGGCGGCCGGCATCTTCAGGGATCAGATGCATCACGCCCAGCAGATCCTGCACGGTATCGCGATACCCCAGTCCATCCCGTTCGCCGCTGTAAACCAAGCTGGCGGCCCGCGACCAGGCGTAGGTTATCAGACAGTTGAAAGGGCTCCACATATTGGTCATACTGTTGAATTCCGCGTCGGGAGTCTGGACCGTCATCCCCTGCAGCCGGGTATGCCAGTACTCTTTGAGCCGGGCGAAATTTTCATGCACTGTTTTTAGATTCTGAAACTCCTGTACGGTCTTTCTGCCCGCATCGGCGGCTTTTCCAATGCCCATCAAGACGGCCCATTCATGCCAGGCGCCGGGCTCCAGGTCGATATCAATCTGAAGCGCTCCGCAGGCGTTATCGCCGACGGCAATGGAGTTGCTGCAGAAGCCCTGCTGGACAGCCAGCGGATTGTGATAAGATCGGTACCGCCCAACAAACGCCTCGCAGTCGGTATCGTAGCCGGTAATGTCAGCACCGACGGCTGCCAGAAACGTATGCCGATTGCCGTCATGATGGACGCTGTCGCCGGATTCATCCGGCAAGAGCACATTGAAACCGTGATCTATGATGTTGTCGACAACCTCCATCCGCACAATGTACTGGGTGTACTGGAGGTTGATCAAATCCTGCCAGAGATGCCAGTTGTTGGCGTACTCGACAAAGGTGAACAGCCGCAGACGGCGGCGGACCTTGTCGCGATTGATGATTTTCTGGAGCCAGCACTCCAGATGCCTGCCGAGCGGGACAAAATAGGTCGTTTCCGTACGGATACCGCTGTACTCGGATTCAATGATCGAATAGGCGGTACCGTGCCGGCAGACGGATTTGTATTGATCGAGGGGCTTTCCGACCGGCTGCCAGGATGCGGACCAGAAGTCGCGGCTGTCGCGGTCATGCAGATAGATATAGCGGCCGGGCTGATCGGAAGGAATAGCGTTAAATCGCATTCGCATGAAGCGGCCTCGGGCTGCCGAGCGAAAGAAACTGTAGCCGCCGGCGTTGTTGGTGAGGATGGCCCCGTACTCGGTGGAACCCAGATAATTGCTCCAGGATCGGGGGGTGTCCGGACGCTGAATTACGTATTCCTTGTTGGCATCGTCAAAATAACCGTACTGCATAGGCGTTCCCTTAGCAGATCTTACACTGTGCCTCTGCGCTGCTCGAGAACTGTTCGGATCTCTCGGCATTTCTGCTTTGTCAAATTGAATCGAAGGATAAAAAGGATAACCAGAATCAAACCGGCAACCGGGATAGCGGCCAACATCGAACGAAACCAGAAGATGGTTTGAGGGGATTGTTCCTGCTGACCGTGGATAAAACCGGCCCATTTGATTACCATGCCGGCCAGAAGCCCGCCAAAGGCATTGCCCAGTTTGAGGATATAGGAGCCGCAGGCGGTAAAGGAACCCTCTCGCCGTTTGCCGGTGTGCAGTTCATCATAATCGATAATATCTGCGCCGATAGAACTGTGCAGCATCCACAGTCCGGCCGAGGACAGGCCCATCAGGCCCGAAGCTGTCGTCTGCAGCCAGGGAATAAGCGGCGTATAGAGAAACCAGGAACCGCCGTAGCCGAGAATGCCGATCGAGGCGGCCACAATGACGGCTTTTTGTTTATCGAACAGATAGGCAACCCGGTTTAAGATCGGCCCTCCCAGCAGCCCGCCCAGCATAAACGAAAGCCCCATCCAGAAGTTCCAATTGTCGCCGGATCGATTGTCGCCGCCGCAGACATAGTACACCGTGACATAGTAGCCGAGAGTTCCGACCATGCTGGTTCCGAGGG
>JAKJEN010000008.1:34608-40666 GCA_022705405.1 Planctomycetota bacterium
ATCCGGAAGGGAAAGCATTTGAGCGTTTCATAAAGCGAACTGACCAGGCGAATCGGCTCCTTTGTTTTGAGAACAACCTTTTCATAGTAGCGTTCTTTGACTCGCAGAAAAATAATCAAAGCAAAGACCGCCATTACAACGCCGAGAATCGAGGTATAAACCTGCATTCCCAGCAGGGTATTCTTTTTCCCCGTGCCGGGAATCAGGAACCAGGCCAGGTTGGTAAAACGGAGGGCATAAAAATTGCCCACCTCAAAGATTTTCTGCATGACGCTTCGATAGGTCATAACAGAGGTGCGTTCCTCATAATCGGGAGTCATCTCCGCTCCCAGACTGTTATAGGGCACGGTATAGGCGCTGATAATGGGAATGAAAATCAGATTCGACAGCAGCATATACCAGAAGACAACCGAAAGACCTAAAAAATTGATCCCGACCCACGCAGGAGATACAAGAAACAAAACCGGAAGGCCCAGACAGCTGACAATTCCGGCAACCAGAATAAAAGGACGGCGGCGGCCGTGCCTGGATCGAAAATTATCAGACAGCCAGCCGGCGATAGGATCGGTGAATGCATCATAAAAGCGGATCAACGTCAGAGCCAGCCCCACCAGCATAGGATTGACCCCGAGATACATGTGAAAAACCGCAAACGCAACCGAGGGATACAGCCAGAAGCCCCACATGTCCAGGGCCGTGCCCAGACCGTATGAAAATTTCGTAAGGATTGGAATCCGGTCGCGAGATTGCCCCTGCCCGATAGTTTGATTCATGTGCGCACCTGCTCTTTAAGAACCCAGTCGTTTCTGTCTGTCTGCTATCGCTTGCTATTCTAAGGCATCAAAAAACCTCAGAATTATTTTTGATATAATCAATCAGTTCGTCCGCCTGAGTAAAGGCGATGGCCGTATAGGTATCCGCCGCGCCGTAATAAATCGCAATGCGGCCGGTTTTGGAATCATAGAGGTTGGCACAGGGAAACACGACATTGGGCACAAAACCAACGGTTTCATAGGGCTTTTCCGGAGTCAGCAGGTAATCCCGAGTCCGATAGAGCACCTTGGCCGGGTTGTCGATATCCAGGATCACTGCGCCAAAACTGTAAACAAAACCGCTGCAGGTATTGGAGACGCCATGATAAAACAGGAGCCAACCGGCCGTGGTCTCGATAGGAATGGGACCTGCGCCGATCTTTGTGCCCTGCCACCATCCCTGGCCCCCTCGGCTCATCAGATGACAGTGACGACCCCAGTAAATCAGATCCGGACTCTGGCTCATATAGATATCGCCGAAGGGCGTATGCGCATTGTCGCTGGGCCGGCTCAGCAGAATATATTTGCCGTTGACCTTGCGGGGAAAGAGTACGCCGTTGCGATTGAAAGGCATAAGAGGATTGGGCATCCGGATGAAGGTTTTGAAGTCTTTGGTACGTCCCAGACCGATGGACGCGCCATTCATATCATCGCACCAGATGATGTAATACGTATCGTCTATCTGGACCAATCGCGGGTCGTATCCAAAACTGATGGGGTTGGGCTTGCCGTTTTCATCAACCCAGTCGATAGGATCGGGACCAATGCTCCATTGGAGGGCATCTTTGCTGCGGCCGAAAAAAAGGGTGGCCCTTCCGCTTCTCTGGTCGGCTCGGAAAATGCCGACGAATTCGCCTTTGTAAGGCAAAACCGCGCTGTTGAAAATTCGGGCCGCTTTGGGAATCGGATTCCAGTCGAGGATCGGGTTGCCGCTGTACCTCCAGACCACATCGAGGCACCCTTTCGGCTTATCTTCCCACGGAATATTCGGCAGTTCCGGTCCAAGAATTGTTTTTTTCATAATCTTTTGATTCCTTTTCATAAAAATAATTCTGTTTTCCCCTTAACAACTTAAAGATGGGATTGATCTGAAAAAGATTGATTTCGTCTATTCTGCAAATCCTCTCCGATCTGCTTCATTGTCTTTTCATTCAGTGCATAAAAGAAAACGATAAAAATAGCAATCAGACCGGCCGCCCCGGGGATCAGACTCATCAGCAGACGAATGCCCAAAATAACCCGGTCCGTCTGGACGACATTCGGAATAAACCCAAGCCATTCCATCAGCCAGCCGGTAATAAACGCCCCAAAAGCCCAAGCGAATTTTTGCGACATCGTAGAGGCAGAAAAGACCAGGCCGGTGGCCCGCCGTCCGTGCTTCCACTCCGAGTAGTCGGCCGTATCGGCATACATCGCCCAGATCAGCGGGGTCAGCGCCCCGCCGGCCAAAGAACCCAGCGCCTGAACCACAATAATCAGATAGAGATGCTCAGGAGTAAACACAAAAAAACTGATTGTAAGCGCATTGGCTATTAGAAACAGCAGAATAAAAGCCCGCTTTTTTCCGAGCCATTTGGCAAACCAACTGACCAGGGCAGTTCCGATTAAACTGCCAAGAATTCCGAAAGTATTAAAGATCGAAACCCATTTTTCATACCGACCCGGGGCGATGTAGTATCTGAAATAATAATCGGTCACCCCCAGACGAAACGCCACCCATAAAATCATGGCAAGGGATGTAAATAGCAAAATCAGCCAGGGCCGGTTGGAAAAGAGATCTTTTAAATCCCTGCCGATTGACGTTTTTTGCATGGGAGAGGGAATCACACGCTCCTTTGTTGTCAGAAAGGCGATCCAAAACAGAACCACAGCGAACGCTCCAAAAATGGCCAGGGAAACCGTCCAGCCAAAAGGCGAACTGCCGGTACCCCCGATTCGTTTGACCAAAGGCAGCAGAAAAGCTGAGACTACCAATCCTCCCGAATAAGCGCCGATATACTTAAAAGACGATAAGACCGTCCGTTCCGATGAGTCCGGAGTCAGAACGCCCAACATCGCCGAATACGGGATATTGATCGCGGTGTACAGCATCATAAAAAGGTTGTAGGTCACATAGGCATAAATCAACTTTGGCACGGCCGGCAGTTTTGGAGTAAAAAACGTAAAGACGGCCGCCAAAGCCAGAGGAATCGCCATCCAGAGCAGATAGGGCCTGAACTTGCCCCAGCGAGTATGAGTGCGATCGGCTATGATTCCCATTAGCGGATCATTGAACCCATCCCATATTCTCGAAACGAAAATCATTGTACCTGCGGCGGCGGAACTGATGCCGAACACGTCAGTATAGAAAAAGAGTAAATGGAGAGAGATTGTCTGCCAAAATAAGACTGATGCAAAATCGCCGAGGGAATAACCGACTTTTTCACAGAGAGTCAGCTTTGGGCCTGCCGAATTTACAGAATCTGCTCTCAACTTCATCATTGTTTTTTATTGCTTAATCACAGGAACACGGTAATCTTGCGCAGGTAAAGCCGCTCCCCTGCCGGAACGCGCTATAAGACCGGAACAAAGCCATAAAGTCAACAGGAATTTCTAAGATTTCAGGCAGGACAAATACTTTCAGAATTCCGGACAGACAATCTCCTCTGTTGACAAAATACAAGAAATATGTGAAGATCGCTATTTATGAACAGCAAATGTTCGATTTGCTTTATCCTGTTTTTGTATGTTGGAGTCTCTATGGCCCTATCAGCGAACGTATCCATCATTCCGAACCCATCGGAATGTCAAATCAAGCCCGGTTATTTTAAACTGACCAGCCAAACCGTGATTGTCGCCGATGAACCGTTGCGGCCGATCGCCGAATTGTGGTGCAAGACGCTGAATACAGCCATGGGTTTTGATCTGAAGATCCTGCCTGCGGCCGACCAACAAAAAGGGATCATGAATCTTCAAATCCAACCGGATATGAAGGAATTGGGCAAAGAAGGATATCTTTTGCAAGTGGCCCCGGAACAGGTCCGGTTGCAGGCCTGTGATCAGGCGGGGATTTTTTACGGGCTGATCACCATAAAACAGCTGCTTGCGCCGGAGATTTTCAGCCGCGGTCGAGCGAGCCATATCGACTGGACGATCCAGTGTCTGGAGATTCAGGATCGCCCGCGGTTCAACTGGCGCGGAATGCATCTGGATGTATGCCGTCATTTTATGCCGATTGAGTTTGTAAAGAAATACATCGATCTGATCGCCCTGCACAAAATGAACATATTTCACTGGCATTTGACAGACGATCAGGGCTGGCGGATCGAGATCAAAAAATATCCAAAACTGACCGAAATCGGCGGATGGCGAAAGGAAACGCTGATTGGACCGATGCGAAAACAACCGCGAGAATTTGATGCAACCCCGCACGGCGGTTTTTATACACAGGAAGAAATCCGGGATGTTGTTGAATACGCACGCCGGCGATTTGTGACCATTGTTCCGGAAATCGAGATGCCCGGCCACACACAGGCGGCCATTGCGGCTTATCCGGAACTTGGAACCACAGGTCTCCCGACCGAGACGCTGACCTATTGGGGCGGATGCGAGCAGATTCTAAACGCGGAAGAATCAACCGTCCGATTTATGCAGGATGTATTGGAGGGGGTACTGGATCTTTTTCCGGGGCCGTACATTCATATCGGCGCCGATGAGGTCAACAAACAGCCCTGGAAGGATAGCCCGCAGGTACAGGCAAGAATGAAGGAACTGGCGCTTGACAATGAGGAACAGCTGCAAAGCTGGTTTGTCAGGCAGATGGATACATTCCTGACCGAGCGGGGACGGCGACTGATCGGCTGGGACGAGATTCTCGAAGGCGGCCTGGCTCCCGGGGCAACCGTGATGTCCTGGCGCGGAATGGAGGGAGGACTTGCTGCCGCAAAGAGCGGACATGATGTAGTGATGGCTCCTTGCTTATATACATACTTTGATTACTATCAAGCCGATCCGGATATAGAACCGCTGGCCATCGGCGGGTTTACGCCCCTGGAAAAGGTTTATTCGTTTGATCCGATTCCCGAAGGGCTTTCGCCGGATCAGGCCCGGCATATCCTTGGCGCCCAGGGACAGGTCTGGACAGAATATATCTCGACGCCGGATAAAGTTGAATATATGGCGCTGCCGCGGATGAGCGCTCTGGCAGAGGTAGTCTGGAGTCGGCAAAAAAAGAAGGATTTTTCAGAATTTCAAAGCCGTCTGCTAACACATATGAAACGTCTGAAATATTGGGGAGTAAATTTCAGACAACCGGAGTAAACACCGTGACCTATGGAAAGACGCTGACCCTGCTGGCCAAACAAAAGCGGCTTCGTGCGGCCGGCTTGATGTCCGGCACCAGCGCAGATGGAATCGATGCGGCGGTTGTTGATCTGGACGGCAAAGCCGTGCGGGTAATTGCCTTTGATATATTTCCTTATCCTCCTTCCGTCCGCCGATCGATCCTGGACTTGTGCGATCCGACGACCTCAGGGGTAGATGCGATTTGTCAGGCCAATGCACAAATCGGCGAACTCTTCGCCAAGGCCCTTATCCGTTTGTGTCGCAGGAATCGGATCGGAATGAATACATTGGACCTGATCGGCTCACACGGGCAAACAATCTGGCACAGCCCTGAGGGCAGACAGATGAGCGGGCGGCGTATTCGATCGACGCTTCAGATTGGCGAGCCGAGCGTCATCGCCCAGCAGACCGGGGTCACAACCGTGGCTGACTTTCGTCCCCGGGATATGGCCGCCGGCGGACAGGGCGCGCCGCTGGTGCCCTTTGCAGATCGGATTTTGTTTGCACACAAACGCCTCAGCAGGGCCATTCAGAATATCGGCGGCATCGCCAATGTGACATATCTTCCGGCCGGCAGAGCCGACCAGGGCCTTTTGGCCTTTGACAGCGGACCGGGCAATATGATCGCCGATGGGCTGGTTCGACTGATTACAAAAGGCAAACAGCAATATGACCGAAATGGGGCATGGGCCGCAAAAGGCGCTTTTGATCCGGACTTGCTGCGGGAACTGATGGCACATCCGTTTTTGAAGCGCCGCCCGCCGAAAAGCGCCGGACGCGAATTATTCGGACAGGCCTTTTGCCTGGATTTGTACAAAAAAGCAATGGCCAAAAAAATGCGTCCTGAGGATCTTCTGGCGACCGCGACGGCTTTTACGGCTGCTTCCATCGCAGATGCGTATCGGCGGTTTCTGCCGGCAAGG
>JAKJEN010000090.1 GCA_022705405.1 Planctomycetota bacterium
CCATCGGCTTTTGTCCGCTGACACCCCCGGCGGATCCAGCAATTGCGCAATTTGTCGATAAGGGCTGTACCCTTCAATAACAACCACAAATCCCGCCTGAATTGCTGGTTGCCCGCCCATCTGGGTCCCCATGCCTTCCATCCCCCCCATTTCCGTAGGCATCATCATTCCTGGCGGCGTCATCATACCCGCCCCTCTGCCCGGCGAATACCCGCCGCCAAACTCTCCACCGCCCATGATCCCTCCGCCCATTTGGGAACGCTGATTGATCTGTGGAAACGGCGCTGTCGAAAGATTTTGCGCAAACGTCACATCCAGACGGGTGATAAACATCATCTTTCGCTCAGAACGAGGGGCAGATCGTACCGTTTTTACATCGCCGTTCACATAGGCATCAAATAAGTCCGCCAGTTCAGGGGTGTTGTCTTTGTTGGGAAAACATTTCAGGATAGTCTCATTCAATTGCGGAACCACCTGTCGATAGTTGAACAGGTCCATCTCCTTTTTTACCTGCTGCTCAAAAACCGGCTTCTGGCTTTCCAGATCGCTGATCCTGGAACTGATCTCGCGGGCTTCCGCCACCACCCCCTGAACGCTTCGCATCGCCGCTTCCTGTTTTTTATACTGCTGGAGCGAACGCACCGTCCAGATCAGGCAAATCGCACTGACCGCCAGGAACACTCCTGCTGCTGCCGTGAAGATCTGTGCCTTACGAGTCCAGGTCATGGCTCGCGCAATCCGACGCGGCAGCAGATTGGTCTCTATCTTGGACTCTTCCAGCAACTGCACACCCAAACCGTACACGACCCCAAAATCAGAGAGATTTTCATGGAATTTGGCCGCAGAGACCTCCGGCGCCAGTTTCAGCCGTTCAAATGAATCCGGCTTAATAACAGGGATTCCAAGACTCTGCTGGAGATATTTGGTCAACCCCTGCAGTTTCATTCCGCCGCCCAACGCAATAATTTTTGAGAACCCCTTGTCCCGACCGACTCCGCTGGAGGCGTAAAAGCCCAGACTGCGCTGAATTTCGCCGCCCAGATCCGTATAAACCGGCTTCATCGCTGTGAAGATCTGTCGCATATACTTGCTCATCGGAGCCGTTCGCTTGAGTTTTTCGGCCTTGGGAAATTTCAACTTAAATGCGTCGGCAATCGCCTCCGTAAAGGTATTGCCTCCGATTCGGATGCACCGCTGCCAGACTGTTTCTTTCGTGGAAATCACAAGCGTAGTATTTTCCGCCCCTATATCCAGAACTATCGTGGCCTTCCCGCCGGAAGAGGAGATATCCTCTCGGTCGTACAGCACATAGTTATACAGTGCCATTGGAGCGATTTGCACACAGGTTACCCGCAGATTTTCACGCGTAAAATGATCCATAATCTCCGCGATCACATCGTTTTTAATCGCGAAAATTCCCACCTCCGTATCCGGACTCTCCGGGTTTTTCATCAATTGCCAGTCCCACTCCACCTCGTTGATGTCAAAGGGGATCTGCTGAACCGCCTCCAGCGGCACAATTTTAGGAATCCGCTTGGCCTCCACCGGCGGCATTTTCACAAAACGGGCAAAACTGTTTTGTCCGGCGATCGAGATGGTCACCTCGTCCTTGCCCACCTCGTTCTGGCTTAAAAAGGTACGCAGGGTCTGTCGGATTGCCTGCTCACGGTCGGCCTGGGTAACATCCGACACTGAAAGGATCTTGGGATGCTCTACGTAATCAAACCCCGTCACCTCCAGCCCCTCGGCGCCTCGTCGCAGCCGCAGGGCTTTTAGAGAACAGGTTCCAATATCAATCGCCCAAATACCTTGTGACGCTTTGGCCATATTGAACCTCTCCAAGTTTAGCGAATCGAACAAAATGACGCATTGCCGCTGCCGAACAGATTCGCCCCCGCAAATGCGGGTGCGTCAATTAACAGGACTGCCTGTCATTTTGCTGTCTATTTTCAATCTGTCAGGCCTGCAAAAACTCTTGCACCTGCCCCAGACTAAACCCTATAGTATCGGTTAATGAAAACCTTTAAAATCCATACACTCGGCTGCAAAGTCAATCAGTACGAAAGCCGCCAGATTCAGCAGTGGCTCACCGATGCGGGTCTGACAGCCGCCAACGGAACTGGCCTGGCAGACCTGGTCGTTGTCAACACCTGCTGTGTTACCGCTGCCGCCTCATCCAAAAGCAGACAGGCGATCCGCAAGATCCACAAAGAAAACCCGCAGGCAATCCTTTTAATCGCCGGTTGTCTGCCGGCAGGGCCTGCTGCAGAATCCGAAAATCTGCCGAAAAATGCTGTTTTCGTCCCTGAAAAAAACCGACTTCCGGAAATACTTCGGGCGATTTTAACCAAAAACTCTCGCCCGCTCCCGGATTTTGTCAGTAAACCACCATCGGCCGACAAAATCAAGCGGAAAAAAGGGCTTATCGCTCAGGAAAACGAATTTACCGATCCGCTTGGGTCGCTAAGGGACTATTCGGGTCAGACACGGGCATTCCTCAAGATCCAGGACGGCTGCGACGCCCACTGCACCTATTGCATTGTGTCAAAGATCCGTACCCAATTATGGAGTAAGCCAGTCGAAATTATTCTTAAAGAAGCACACTCACTCGTTTCGGCAGGCCATCCTGAAATTGTCTTGTCGGGAATCTTCCTTGGGGCCTGGGGAAGGCACACAGCCCGACGAAAACACTGGGATCCTGCCCAACCCGGCCAATTGCCTGATCTGCTCAGGTTGACGGCCCAGATTCCCGGTCTGGAGCGGCTGCGGCTCAGTTCCCTCGAGCCGGCCGACGTAACCGACGAACTCATTGAGGTTTATCGACAATATCCCAATCTGGTTCCACACCTGCACCTGCCTCTTCAGTCCGGCTCAGACCCGATCCTGCGTAGAATGGCCCGTCAATACAGAGCAGGCGAATATCTGGACATCTGCCGTAAGATCCAGCAAACCCTGGACCGGCCCGCCATAACGACCGACATAATAGTGGGTTTTCCAGGGGAAACCGAGGAAGACTTTGAACGGACATTGCAGATCTGTCGGCTTGTGAACTTTGCAAAGATCCATGTGTTTCCGTTCAGCCCCCGCCGCGGTACTGCGGCCGCTGATTTCAGGCCTTCTGTTCCTGCCAAAAGTATCCGCCAAAGAGCGGATACCCTCCGCCAATTAGACGCCCAGCTTCAACAAAAGTTCCGTCGGCAGTTTATCGGGGAAAAAATCCGGGTGATCGTGGAACAAACCGATTCGCCGCAGGGGAGGTCGGACAGGTATTTTACAGTTGACTGCTCGAATGCTGACCATAACATGACCTATCGTAAAGGTCAGGTACTCTATACGACCCTTTTTGCGTAGTCTCTACCTGTCTTTACGAAGGCGACCTGTGTTTGTTTTGTCGATCTCCGATAGAAAATCAAAACAACCTGCCAGCGCAGCAGGAAAAAAACGGCTGTCATTTCCGCTGTCAGGTGTAAAAATCTAAAATCTTGAACTGTCTTTACCGATCCGGCAGGATCAATCGGGATCCGACCTTCAGGGGCGCCCCTTCCGACAGTTGCGGATTGAGGGACAGGATCTCTTTATATCGCCGACCGCTGCCCAATTGCCTTTGGGCGATGTTCCAAAGAGTATCGCCTTTGACTACAAGGTACTCCTGCCTGCCGACGGGCTGGGCAGATCCGGCCGGGCTGGAAGGATGCGACCCCTGCGAGGAATACGCAGCCAACGTCGCCTGCTGCAACTGATCCTCCAGTTCGGCCACGCGCTGGTTGAGAATCTGGTTTTCCTGCTGCAGCGATTTGACCTTCCTGGAATCTCCGCACCCGGAGATCAGCAGAACGATCAACGCCCCTGCCGCAGACAATGCCGCCATTCTGCGTCCAATCCCTGACTGACTCATCTTATATCTCCTTAAAAAGATGTCCGGTTCTTTTAACAAATGATATCTTCTTAACAGCATTCACCCTGATAGGACAACAGGATTACGTCAATAAATTGTCGTCAAAATTTCGCCAGCATTGCCTTGGCGACCTGGCCAGCGATGGTCTGCCCTCGCAGGATCCGCACCAGTTCCAGCGCAAAGTCAATCGCCGTAGCCGGCCCCTGGCTGGTGACGCAATTGCCATCGGTTACCACCCGTCCTTCTCCTTTTTGCGGAAGTTGTTCCACCATCGACGGATAACCGGTCGCCTTGCAGTCATCAAGCAATCCGTGTGCGGCCAGCGCCACTGCCGGCGAAGCACAGATAGCCGCGATCAGCCGCCCTTCCTTTTTTTGTTTTTTCAGCATCTCGACCAGCGGTTTGCAGTCTCGCAAATGTTCGGCGCCCGGCATTCCTCCCGGCAGCGCGATCAGATCGTACGTTTGATCCAGACAGTCTCCAATCAGCCGGTCGGCCGATAGTGTGACCGATCGCGAACCGGTTACCGTCCGGCCGCTTACCGAGGCCGCTGTCACTTGCACCCCGCCGCGGCGCAGGACATTGATAATCGTCACCGCTTCCATCTCTTCGGTTCCATCTGCAATCGGCACCAGAGCTGTCTTGGCCATTTTCAACCTCCCGCCGGTTTATTTTCCGGCTTTGTTCTCAAAAACGTAATTTAAAATTTGCCGAACATTCTGAATATAAATAATCGTCAGGCCGGATCGGGCCTCTTTGGGAACCTCGGTCATATCCTTCTGGTTTCGCTTTGGAAGGATCACCTTTCGGATGCCCGCCTGTTTGGCCGCCAGTAACTTTTCCTTCAGTCCCCCAATTGGCAGAACCAGCCCTTTGAGCGTGATTTCTCCGGTCATCGCGATATCCGGACGCACCGGCCGATTCTGAAGCAGCGATACAAGCGAGGTGTACATGGCAATCCCGGCGCTGGGGCCATCCTTCGGAACCGCGCCGGCCGGCACATGCACATGAAAGTCATTTTGTGCAAACAGCGTCTTATCCAGTTTGAGTTTATCGAAGCCAGACTTAACCAGCGAAAAAGCCGCCTGTGCGCTTTCCTTCATCACCTCGCCGATTTGACCGGTCAATTGGAGATTCCCTTTGCCGGGCATCAGGGCCGACTCTACAAAAAGGATCTCTCCTCCCGCCGGCGTGTAAGCCAGCCCCGTAACCACTCCCGGCATGGCCGTGCGAAGGGCAATTTCAGATTCGTGTTTTCGCGGGCCTAAAATCGCGTGCAGATCTCCGGCGCCAATGCTGATTTTTCGGCTTGAGCCGTCGGCAATGCGCGTGGCGGCATAACGGCAGACGGCGGCAATCTCTCGCTCCAGATTGCGGACGCCGGCCTCGCGCGTGTACTGGTCAATCAGCGCCTCGACAACTTCCTTTCGAATACTCAGTTGACCCGCCTTCAGGCCGTGTTCGGCTAACTGACGAGGCACAAGATATTTTAGGGCGATGCGGAGTTTTTCGTTCTTGGTATAGCCGGGCAAACGCAGCATCTCCATTCGATCCAGCAGAGCCGGAGGAATCGGCTCCTCCATGTTGGCCGTGCCGATAAACATCACCTGCGACAGATCAAACGGCTGGTCCAGGTAATGATCGGTAAACGTATGGTTCTGCTCCGGATCCAGCACCTCCAGCAGAGCCGAGGCCGGATCGCCGCGGAAGTCTCGCCCGATCTTGTCCAGTTCGTCGAGCATAAACACCGGATTGCTCGATCCGCACTTGCGCAATTCCTGAAGGATCCGTCCGGGCAAAGCGCCGATATAGGTTCGCCTGTGCCCGCGAATGTCGGCTTCGTCTCGAATGCCGCCCAGAGAAATCCGAATAAACTTGCGCCCCATGGCCCGGGCTATGGATCTGCCCAAACTGGTCTTGCCTACTCCGGGCGGACCGACAAAACACAGGATCGGACTTTTGCCGCCGGGGTTTAGTTTTCGCACCGCCAGAAATTCGAGTATTCTTTTTTTGATTTTCTCCAGCCCGTAATGATCGCTGTTGAGAATGCGTCCAGCTTGCCGGATTTCCAGCCGATCCTTTGTCGAAGACGACCAGGGCAGCTCGCAAACCCAGTCCAAGTAAGTGCGGATCACGCTGTAGTCGGGAGAGGCCAGCGGTATTTTGCTCAGCCGATCGAGTTCGCGAAGGGCCTCCTGCTCGACCGGTTTGGGCATTTGCGCCTTTTTGATCTTCTGCTGTACTTCCTTGAGCTCTTCGGTTCGTTTGTCGTCATGACCCAATTCCGCCTGGATGGCCTTCAGTTCCTCCTGCAGGAAATACTCGCGCTGGCTTTTATCGATGGAATCGCGCACCTTCCCCTGGATTTTGTGGCTCAATTCCAGCACCTCAAGCTGGCTGGCCAGAGCGTGCGATATCGTTTCCAGCCGCTTGTCGGTGTCGGTTTCTTCCAGCAGTTTCTGTTTTTCCTCAACCGGAATGTTCAGCGTTGCCGACAAAAAATCAGCCAACGCCGAGGGATCCTGAATATTCTCCAAAAGCATCGCGGCCTCATCCGGCACATTGGGACTCAAGGAAACCACCCGATGAGCCGTATCGCGTACATGAACCACCAGGGCGCGCAGTTTTTTTGTCTTTCGAGTCCGAACCGAAAGCATTTCCACCCGGGCTTTTAAGTAAGGTTCCACAGCGGTATACTCAATCACCCGAAAACGCACCAATCCGTGGACGATTATATTCACTGACCCCTGCGGCATCTTGATTATCTTCAGAACGGAGGCGGCCGTGCCGACGCTATAGAGGTCCGCGGGAGCCGGGTTTTCTACCTCGGCCTTCTTTTGGGCAACCAGACCAAAAATGGTCTGCTGTGGACGGATATCTCTTAAAAGCCGCTTGCTGCGCTGTCGCCCGACAGCCAGCGGCATCACCGTGCCCGGATAGGCCACGGCGCTGCGGATCGGCAATATTCCGATTTCCTGCGGAAGCCCAAATCTCTTTTTGGGGTCGCCGTCGATGCCGGTCGGTTGTTCATTTTTCTCAGAATTCAGACCAGAAAGGTCCATCATTCTTATCTGTTTCATTGTATATACCTGATCATCCCTCAGATTGCTTTATGCTTTATTTTAGGGCATCATACTCGAAGAAGAGTACATCCGCAACTGGCAATGCAAGCAGGCAAAAGGCAGAACTGCTGCGACTTCAAAATCAAGACTAACAATATCTCGATTTGGGCTTCTTTTTATATTTAATTCGGCGATCTTTTATCTAAAAAGTGTTTGACAAACTCTGAAAAGTTCGGTTTAATCCGTTTTTGGAAATGGGGCCGTAGCTCAATTGGTTAGAGCATCGGACTGTCGATCCGAAGGTTGAGGGTTCGAGCCCCTTCGGCCTCGCGTTTGCCGGAGTGCTGTAAAATGCATAGAAACAGGGGTTTTGACGCATTCTACGGCATTTCGGCTTTTTTTATTTTCACCGATTGACTGTGCCGATCTGTGCCGATTTATGCCGTCTTTTGCGGGTCTAATCGGTGCATTTTCGTGTGCTTTTTTTTCGGCCCCGATTGCATCCGCTAAAAAATCGTCCGTTCCGGTCTTTGCAGCGAAAACGGCCTGCGGTTCGGGGTCAAAGTCCGGCAAGTTTTGGATTGCCTCTGTCTGGATTTTGTCCTGTGTGTGAGCATAAACGCCCAGAGTTAGTGCCGGGTTGGAATGTCGCAGCAAGGTCTGGGCGCATTTTATATTGACTCCGGTTTCAATCAACAGCGATGCAAAGGTGTGGCGCGTCGAGTGAAAATCGATTCTGCCCTGGGCGGTTTTCTCTTTCAGAAAATCAGACTCAACCCGCCGCCGATGCTCTATCGGATTGTCTTTTGCTGAATCAATCCATTCCTGCCTTGCCTCCGCCAAATCCGTCTTAAACATATCTGCTGAATGTGAGTTTGTGAGTCGAAACGCCGGAGTGTTTGGCATCTTGCCGCTTAAATGTTCTTTCAGCAGTTCCATAGTGCCCGCCTTAACGGGCAAGGTGCCGCCTTTGCGGTTCTTTGTGTCTTGTGGATCAAGTCGGATCGTGCAGGCCTCAAAATCAAAACTGGATCGTTTTAAGGCCCGCAGTTCGCCGCGCCGCAGGCCAGATTCAATCGCCAGCTGATAACACAGGGCGCGTTCCGGCCCGGGCATTCCATACAAAACGCCTGCCCGTCTTGTGTAGGCCAGCAGGCAGATAATTTCGTCCCGGCTCAAGGCGCGCCGCCGTCTTTCAATCTGTACTTGCTTAAAACCCGCAAGGCGCAAAGGATCGTTTGCAGCCCGTCCGGTCGATTCCATCCATTTAGAAAATTGTTTTGACGCTTTTAGGTAGTGCCGCCGCGTTCCAGCCGAAATCGGCTTGCCGGTGCTGATTGTTTTTTTCTTGTAAACCAGCTTGTGCATCCGGCTAATCGCAAGTTTGGTTTTTTCTGCCGACAGATCCGGCCAATAGATATAGCCCGCCTCTTTGAAAACTCGCTCAACCCGGGCGTGCTGTTGCTCGGCCTGTGCTTGGGTGATTCCGCTTGCGGCCAGATACTCTTTCCAATCGCACAGGTGTTGCGCCAATGGAATGCCTGCGGCAACCAGCCCACCGGGCAGCAGATCCCATCGGCTCAACTTGTGCCGCAACCTGCCGGGCAGGCAATCCAGCCAGATGGAAACATCTGCCGGATAGAATCCGCTTTTCCGACATCCGACAACTTCCAGCAGGCGTTTTTCCAGTTTTCTCGCCTCGGCTTGATCCGATCCAGCGGCAAAGGTGTGTTCTCTTTGGTAGTGGTCAATAAATCGGATAAACCAGGCCCGCGATTCCTCAACCTTTCCAGTGCTTTTGTTTTTCCTTTTTCGTTTATATACCGCCATAATTTCCTCTCTTTCCCGACATATAAACAAAGGCGGCCCGGGGTGTGAAAGATCTAATTAGCATAGAAATTGCCGCCCTTACGGGTAGGCAGTCCCGGGCCAGTTTTGTTTCAGCGGAATGTGCTATTAAATCTTTCACGTTTTTATTATTACAGGTCAGCTCTTTCCTGTCAAGCCCCTTTTTCAAAAAGTTCGGGGTCTCGATAATCGTACAGTTAGGGTTCAAAGCTCAGTGCTTTCATAATCGGTCCGTAGTCGGTATGTTTGATTTGCTCAAAATGTTCTTGCAGCGTCCGGGGTTGATCTTTATCGCACAGGGTTTTTGCAATCCGTTTTTCCTCTGGGGTTAAAAGTTTCAGCCGTTGCAGGTAGTCAATTTCTCGCTCGTAAATCTCCGGCCCGGGCTCGCTTGATTTTCTCAAATTCGGAAAGCCGCAGAAAAACCAATTTGCTCGCATCTTTATCGGCGGCCGTTCGCTCTCGTAGGGGTGCGGCCCGTTCAGGCATCGCCGGGGTTCCTTGCTTTCAAACTCCCACCATCCGGCCGGGCGCGTACAAGGGAAAAACTTGATCCATTGAGGCAGGATAAACACTCCCATTGCGTCCCAAACTTCACGCCTGTGTTTGTCGTCTGTGAAAGAGTGAAAAAAATCTCTACCGCTTAAAAGCGTCAAAACTTGATCGGCGGTGATTTTCTGCGCTCTCGCTTGTCGTTTTCGTGGTCGTCCCATTGCTCTATCTCCTCGGAATTCGTGTGTCTGGGGCAGAGGTGTCATCAAGCCCCAGTTCGCGCACTAATCGCGCAAAGATTACTTTGCTTTCATTTTCAATTTTGAGTGCCGGATTCGGTTTCGGATTCCCGTATCTGTCAGCTATGTATGCTCCGCGCTTTTTGATTTCAGCCCGTGCCTGTTCGATACGATCCAGCGTCGTTGCCGCCAGATGCAGCAGTTTTAGGTGATGTTCGTTTAACTCAAAATCGGCAATCACAGAGTCATAAAATTTCTGTGATTCTTCATATAGAAACATCTTCTTCTTTCGCATAATCAGTTCCTTTCAACCGATTCAATCGGAAACGTCAAAATGTGCACATCCGGCCGGCATCGGTCTTTTGTGAGGGCCCCCAGAGATTAGGGGGCCCCCTGGTTCATCTTAAAAACCCCAATGCGTTTTATACCACGTGCAAATTTCATTAAGCGGGTTGTTCAAGTTGTCCGCCGGATAGACCATCCATCGCCGCAGGCCCGGAGCCAATCGCATCGGCATCGGTCGCTCCATTTCTTGAGCATCACAGCGGGCAAGTTCGTCATAATAATCCAGCTCTTTTGCCGCGCTTTGCAGCAGCAGTTCGACCGCCTTTTTAGTCTGTGCGGCCAACTTTTTTGCTTGCGGTTCGTGTTCTTCGCAGAGCTTTTTAATAGCCGCATAGCGCGCGTTGGCCAAGTCTTGCCGCGTCTGTTCGATCTCGCCCTGGAGATTTTTTAAAGTCTCCATTGCTTGCAGTTGAGCAAGTCCGCTCGTCTGCCCAATCTTCAGGTTGGCTTCTCTGTGCTGTTCCTCAAGTTCGGCCAGTTTCGTTTTTAACGATTGACATTCTTTGCTTTTCATAATGTGTTGCATTTTGGTTTTCCTTTCAAAAAAAGTTTTTATTGATCTTTGAAAAGTTAAACGAAACAGGACTGAATGTCCGATAACAAGGACATGAGACCTTCAGGAACCCCTC
>JAKJEN010000091.1:0-4549 GCA_022705405.1 Planctomycetota bacterium
TCAGTGGTATCGCGATCCCGACGTTTGTGGTCGATGCCCCGCACGGCGGCGGTAAAATTCCTGTGCTGCCCAACTATGTGGTTTCGATGAGCCCGACTCATACTGTTTTGCGCAACTATGAAGGGCTTTTGGTCAATTATCCTGAGCCGGGCGTGGAAAGCATGTCGGATGAAATGACGGAACTGAGCGGCGCTGCGGGAGTCTGGGATCTGGCCGCGGGCAAGGCCTCGGTCATTCAGCCGGCCCGAACTCTGCGCGGGCAGCGGCGTGAGCGAATTCGCAGCCGACGCTGCAGCGGCGGGCAGGCCACAGGTTTTCTGTTTGACCAATAGGATTTGGCCGATAAGATGAACTATGTGCCCGCAGAGAAAGGCAGTCGGTCTTGATACGGATTGTCCCAGTTTATCGAACTACGCTTCCGATAGAGCAGAAGCGCATCGCGCAAGTGCAGGAAATCTTTCGTCAGAATTTCTCTCTTGTGGTCGGATATGCGGACAAAATCCCTGACATGCTCGAAAATCCCTTTTCTTACGGATACAGCACGGTTCTGCTGGTCAGTGAGTCGCATCTGGGGCGGGTGACGGGCTTTTCGCTACTGCTTGCGCTGCCTAAAATCCGCAGCGGCCTGCTGGATTTTATTGCGGTTCGACGAGACATCCGGGGAGCCGGCACGGGAACTATGCTGTATGATGCAACTCGCGAGTATGTTCGGCAGCACAACCTGTTGGGGATTTACATGGAAGCGCTTCCGGACGATCCGGCAGTGGTTCAGGATCCGGCTGCTCTGAAAGAAAATCGAGAACGGCTTCGATTTTATGAAAGGTACGGGATTCGCCCCATTATCGGAACCGAATATGAAACGCCGATTGGAGACTCAGCGGCTCCATATCTTCTGTTTGACGGGCTGGACAGGGCCCAGCCGCTGCGCCGGTCGGAATGCCGGGCGGCTGTGCGTGCAATCCTTTCAACAAAATACAGCCATCTGGCCAAACCCGACTATATTGAACGGGTTGTTGAATCGATAGTCGATGATCCGGTTCGCTTTCGAGAGCCGGTGTATTTTAAGAAAGAACCCGTCTTGCCCGGCCCACGATTTGCGGATCGTTTGGATAAGATCTTTGTAATGGTCTGTTCCGATGCTCACCAGAACCACGTTGTCAATGATCGCGGTTATGTGGAGCGTCCGGTTCGGGTAGGGGCCATCCGCGATATGCTGCTGGAGACGGGGCTTTTCCAGCTTCTTGCCCCAAAGCATTTTGCAGATGAGCATATTCTGGCCGTACATGATTCAGAATTTTTTAACTATCTGAAGGCCGTCTGTCAGAAACTGGACAGTCAGCAGCCGGTGTATCCATATGTTTTTCCTATCCGCAGACCGGATCGCCGCCCTAAAGATCTGGCCGTATGTGCGGGTTATTACTGCATTGATACCTTCACTCCGCTGGATCGCAATGCGTTTGATGCCGCCCGCGCCGCGGTGAACGTAGCGCTGACGGCAGCCGAGCAGGTTCTTCAGGGGAAAACTCTGGCCTATGCCCTTTGCCGTCCTCCCGGCCATCATGCCGAGCGGCGGGTATTCGGAGGATTCTGCTATTTTAACAATGCGGCAATCGCCGGCCATTATCTCAGCCGATTTGGGAAAGTCGCCATACTGGATATTGACTTTCACCATGGGAACGGGACACAGAATATTTTTTATGAACGCAGCGATGTCCTGACTCTTTCGATTCATGGCCATCCCAATATGGCGTATCCCTATTTTTCAGGTTTTGCAGATGAAACCGGCGAAAAAGAGGGCAAAGGATATAACGTTAATTATCCGCTGGCGGAGAATGTCGGAGCGGAGTTGTATATACAGACTCTGGAAAAAGCCCTGCGGCGGGTTATGCAGTTTTCGCCGGTGTTTTTAATCGTAGGACTTGGTTTTGATGTGATGAAAGGGGATCCGACCGGTTCCTTTGCTCTGCGAGCGGATTGGATGAGACGGGTTGCGGAAAAGATCGCGTTGCTCAACCTGCCTGTGCTGGTGGTGCAGGAGGGGGGGTATAACCTGCGAAATTTAAAATCCGGCGCAGCGGCCTTTTTTACAGGTTTTGCGGAAACAATCGATCGGCGTCTGAAAAAGATGGTTGTGCCTTTGGGAACAATAAATCCTCAAGACCCAAAGCGCAATCTGTAATTAAGCGGCGGTCAGGCCGTATATTGACAGAGCATTTTAATTGGGATATCTATTCAAAGCAGCAACAGTATGAAAAAACGAATCGGATTGGTTTACGATTTACGAAGCGATTATCTGGCGATGGGATACTCTGAGTCGGATGTGGCGGAATTTGATTCCGAAGAGACCATCAACGCGCTGCATGAGGCGATTGAATCGCTTGGCTATGAGGTGGAGAGGATCGGCAACGGCTGGTCGCTGTGCCGTGCGCTGACGGACGGAAAACGATGGGATCTGGTTTTTACCATAGCCGAAGGGCTCAGCGGCCGCAGCCGAGAGGCCCAGGCGCCGGCGATCCTTGAACTGTACCAGGTTCCCTATACCTTTTCCGATCCGCTGGTTTGTGCCGCTACACTGGATAAAGCGGTGGCCAAGAAACTGGTTGCCGCAGAGGGATTGCCTACGCCCGGGTTTGCGGTTGTGCGGTCTGTTGCGGATATTGCCCGGGTAAATTTGCCGTATCCCTTGTTCGCCAAGCCATTGGCTGAGGGCACAGGCAAGGGGATAGACCAGCATTCAAAAATAGAAAATCCGGCGCAGCTTAAAAAGGTTTGCAGCCGACTGCTCAACATGCATCAGCAGCCGGCGATGGTGGAGACCTATCTGAGCGGTCGTGAATTTACCGTTGGAATTGTGGGAACCGGCGACAAAGCCCGCGTTATCGGGACGATGGAGATCGAAATTCTTGCTGACGGGGAGCCGGCGATTTATTCTTACCTGAACAAAGAGGAATGTGAAACTCGTATCCGTTATTCGGCTCTTCGCGATCCGGCTGTCAAGCAGCCGGTTGAGGAACTGGCCCTTGGCTGCTATCGGGTTCTTGAATGCCGCGACGGAGGACGGGTGGATATTCGCTGCGACCAGAAGGGCCAGCCGTATTTTCTTGAGATCAATCCGCTGGCCGGTCTGCATCCGACCCATTCCGATCTTCCGATGATTGCTGCTCAGGAAGGGATGCGGTATGATGAACTGATCGATGCTATTCTCCGCAGCGCCTTGGAACGGACTAAGCAGGAGCGAAAAGCCGATGGAAAACGTGCTTGTATTATATAATCAGGTGCCTGAAGACGACTCGGCTTTTCAGGAAAGCCGCGCTGGGGTAATGGAACAGGTTGCAGCGGTCGTCGACTCGCTGGATAAGTTGGGGATTGAGTCAGAGACGCTGGCGGTGGAAAGTCTTTCTCACCTGGTTTCGCAGATCAATCTTCGCAAGGAAAAACTGGTTTTTAATCTCATTGAGGAATTTTCCGGTTCCATACGCAATGCCTGTGCCGTACCTGCACTCTGTCAGGCCTTTGGCATCGGTTATACAGGCAACGGAACGGAGGCCCTCTATCTGGCGCAGGACAAAGCGTGTGCTCGATCCATTCTTTTGGCGTCCGGGCTGCCCTGCCCGGCGGGGGTTGCGGTAGAACCGGGCCGGCCTCTGCCTGTCGAACGGCTGAAAGAAGGTCTTTATATTGTCAAGCCCGCCTACTGTGACGCCAGCGAGGGGATCGGGCCGGATTCTGTCGTCCCGATTCCTTCTGAGCAAGCGATCCGACAGGTTCAGAAGATTCACGAGCAGTTCAACCAGACGGCTATCGTAGAACAGTATATTCCGGCGCGAGAGCTGAATGTTTCGGTTATCGAAGCCCTCGGCAAGCCCCGGGCGCTGCCTCTGGCGGAGATTGATTTTTCCGCTTTTCCTAAGGACAAACCGCGGTTAGTAGATTATCAGGCCAAGTGGATCAAAGATTCTTTTGAATACAATCATACGCCTCGAATTATTCCGGCTCCGCTGGATGAATCGACGGCTGAAAAGGTGCGGGCGCTGACGATTGCCGCATGGAGAGTTCTTGGATGCAGCGGTTATGCGCGTGTGGATTTTCGGCTTGATGAGCAGAACCGGCCGTTTATCCTTGAGGTCAATCCCAATCCGGATCTGACCCCCGGTGATGGTTTTGACGCGGCGCTTCAGGCGGCCGGGATTCCCTTTGAGCGGTTTGTCTGGATGATGCTGCAGAATGCTTTGGCTGTACGGACTCGCCAGGCCCTGTCGATAAGCCCGGAGCCGAGCCGATGAGCCGTCGACAGATTACCATCCGTCCTGGCCGGATTGAAGATGAAGCCGTCGTGCTGCGATTCATTGAGCGGACCGGTTTTTTTCGTCCGGTAGAGCTGGATATTGCCCGTGAGGTTTTTACGGATGCGGCTTATAACCGGCCCGGCTGCACGTATCAATCTTATGTGGCACAACTGGAGGGCCGACCTGTCGGCTGGATCTGTCTTGGCGTTACCCCGTGTACGCTGGGCACTTTTGATATGTACTGGATTGCCGTGGATCCGGAT
>JAKJEN010000091.1:4559-10351 GCA_022705405.1 Planctomycetota bacterium
AGGGGATCGGCAGGCAGTTGAGTTCTTTTGCTGAGGAAGAAATCAAAAAGCAAAGCGGCCGGCTTATTGTCGTTGAAACCTCTGGTATGCCCCGCTATGAGCCGACTCGCAAATTCTATGAAAAAAACGGCTATTATCTGGCGGCCGAGGTTCCTGATTTTTACGCCGCCGGCGATCCCAAATTCATTTATCTGAAAGTTCTGTCCTGAATGGTTGGCCAGCTGGGACAGAGCGGATTCCTGAGAGAATTTATTCTTTCTTTTGCAGTTGGATAAGAACGATCTCATTGCGGGAGCCCAGACGCATCGGCGGGCCCCAGAAACCGGTTCCGCTTGAAACGTACATTCCGCAATTTTCATATTTATACCAGCCATACAGCCGCGGGTATTTCATCTGTACAATCCACCCAAAGGGGAAGATCTGACCGCGGTGGGTATGACCGCACAGCATCAGATCTATGCCTGCCTGTGCGGCGTCCTCCAACCCTGTGGGCTGATGATACAGCAGTACTGTATAGACATCTTTCTGGCGGGGAATTTGCATCAATTGGATTGCGACCTGCTCGGGGCTGTCGCTATCTTCAATGCCGATCAGCTGAATGCCGTTTGTCAGGACGGCTTGATTTTCCAACGGCTGCAGTGGCGTATTGCGGATTAATTTTTTTACCTTGCTCAGCCCGGCATATCGCTCATGATTGCCGCTAACCCAGTATGCCGGCGGTTTCAGTGATTCCAGAGGCCGCAGAGTTTGGGCATCCAGCGTGCTGTGCGGGTCCAGCAGGTCGCCGGTAAACGCCGCCAGATCGGGAGACAATTGGTTGACTCGATCAATCACCCGTTTGCAATAGCGTTGACTGACCGATCCGAGATGCAGATCGCTGACCTGTGCGATTTTCAGATTGACAGGGGCCGGGACCTGGATAGTTTGTACCCGCAGAAAGAAGGAGTTTACAAAGGCATAAAGACATATTCCGGCAATGGCCCCGCAGACGAGCCACCGCGAAGTTTGAATCGGAAATCGAATCGCCAGCCATAACAGATCATGGACAGCCAGACAGCAGAGGCAGAGAAAGCCGACCCCCAGCCAGCAGACAAACAGTTTGCCCAGTTCATGCCACAGCCAATGCGGGCGCACATGATCGAGAAATGAAAACAAGGTATATCCGCAGGATGCCATAGCCCACAGTGCCAGCCAGCCGATATTCCATTTGATCTGCCAGAAGGACAGCAGCCGATGGAATACATAAAAATTCCCAGCCAGATTAATCCCCAGAAAAATACTTATAAACAAAAACATGCGAGCAATTGTCTCAAATAGGATGGATCGATGCAAGGGTTATTAAGCGGACAGTCAGGATAAGAAAGGGTCCCGTTGCAAAAAAAGATGCTCTGAAAAAGAGAGCGAGTCTCTTACGCCAGATCACAAGCGTCGGCCGGCATCCAGCGGGCGTTCTGCTCATAACGCCGGGCTTATCTATTCCCCGGCCGACAAGACATAAGCGTTCGATTAACTTTTTCCAGATAGCCAGATCCTTACGATGAGAAGAGCATCTACTTTTTAGTAAAAACCCTACGAATTGATTTATACACTTTTTTTAGAGATCTATAGGGGGGATTGATTATGGTATAGAATTTGGGATGGAACCATAAAAAATCGACAAGTTTTTCAAAAAAAGATTGCCAGGGCTGTTTGAATGAAAAAACGGTTCTGTAATAAGACACGAAAATCTTAAAATGATGATAGGCAAAAAGAATTTTCCCGGCGGGAAAACCGGGCAATTGAAGGATCGTTTCTGACTCAAAATAACTGTCGAGTCGTTTTCCCGTTAGAAAGCCCTTATTTTGACAGAGGACGTATAGATCGGTAGCCGGATAGGGATAAAAAATGGAAACCTGCATGCGGCATGCTTTCAAGCGGGCATTTAGTTTAACCGTGTCCAGGGCCGCAGCCGGAGTCTCATAGGGTATTCCTACCATGTTATACAAAGAAAGGGGCATTTGTTTTTGTTCAATGATTTGACCTGTAGATAAAATCATTTGAGTGGTTTGTTTACGATTGAGGATTTCTGTTCGAATATATTGATTGCCGCTTTCAAGACCAATATGGATCCGGTGGCAGCCGGCTTCTTTTAATTTGTCAAGGACCTCATTATGAATCAACTCAAATCGAGTATTACAGGTAAACGGTTTATGGATTTCATTTTTATATTTCTCAAGAAATTCTGAATACCAATTTTTTTTAAGCAGTAAAATATCGTCGTCAAAACTGATAAGTTTGATTTCAGGATATTGAAGCAGGGCTTGCTTGATTTCAGCAATGAGGCGATTCGGAGACTTAAATCGAACATAGGCTGATCCGTTAGGATAGAGTTCCCTGAACGCATGATTGCAGCAGTGTGTGCAGTTATAAGGACACCCCCGAGATCCCATAAAAGCCAGATGGTTCATTATTTTATCAACGGAGCGTTCGTAATCGAACAATTCGCGATCCGGGTAAGGGAGACTGTCCAGGTCTTGGATAGGGCTTCTGGGAGGATTGGAATAAATTTGATGCCCCTGTTTAATCCATAGTCCCTGTATCGATGTGATATCAGTCCCGGATTCGAGTCGCTGGCACAATTCCAGCATTGCAAATTCCCCTTCACCGCGGCAAATAATATCCAGCCCGGGCGATTCAAGAGTTTCTTTGGGAAGGAGGGTCGGCTGAGGGCCTCCGCAGATTGTGACGATCTTCGGGAAGGTTTTTTTGAGGGCAATTGAGAATTCATCTACATAAGGGAAAACATTGGATGTTGAAGAAAAGCCGACCACGTTGGCGTCTGAATACTTGGACTTGAAGGCGTCTAAAAATTGATTTAAGGGCAACTTTTCAGTAATATGAAAAAGACAAACCTTGTGACCTTGCTGTTTCAAACAGGCCGAAAGGGAAGCCAGTCCCTCGTAGTATTTTCCACCGGCTCCCTTCATAAAGTCGAAATATACAAATACAATATACATAACGCTTTAATGCTTTACTTGACGCCCGATAGTGATTTATACGTATCGTGGCGCATTATAAAACATCAAATCGGTCAAGTCAATTTATACCGGTTTTGCTCTGAAAACAGGATTGGATGTGATCATATGAAGACAGTATATTTATACAAGGTCGCAGGCGTCGGCCGGCATCCAGTGAGCATCCTGTCCTTCCCATTTGACATTGCATCCGATCGGATTGGTCAGCGGAGTGCGGATGGGTCTGCCCGCCAGCAAGTCAGACAAGGCATTGTCCAGATCATTGACCGTCATCTTGCTGGTATCTCGCGGGTTGTCCATGCCGCGGCCGGTATAGACCAGTTTTCTTTTTTTGTCGAACACAAAAAAGTGCGGCGTTCGCAAGGCTCCATATTTTCTGGCCACATCCTGCGGGCGATCGTATAAATACAGCCAGGGAAACTTTTTTTCCCTCATTCGTTTGACCATCCAGTCAAACGAGTCTTCCGGGTAGGTGTTGGGGCTGTTTGAATTAATCCCTATAAAACGGACCCCTTTTGGTGCGAATTTCTCGGCCGTCTCTCGTGTGACTTCATCGGATCCGATGACATAGGGGCAGTGGTTGCATGTAAAAAAAATTACCAATATCGGATCTTTATCAAAATCATGCAGTTTGTAAGTCTTACCATCCGTTGCCGGTAATGTAAAATCCGGAGCGGTTTCGCCAATTTTCAGCGTAAAAGCCATATTTCGACTCCTTTCTGAACAATTTTATATAGGATTATTACACCAAAAAGCCCCGCAAGTTCAATGGAAAATCAACAGTCGGGTAAACCGAACCGGCGCGGTCCTGAAAGAAAAACGACAGGGCCAGAACCTCAGATCCTTTGGCGGGTGCGGCGATTATTCTTTTGCAGCGATTTTTTTCTGATAAGACAGCGGTATAATCAACACTGCACAAGGCGCCTGACGGGCGACTTTTTCGGCTACATTTCCAAAGAAGGTCTTCTGCATAATCCCCTTTCCACGGCGTCCGATCACAATCAGATCCGCCTGGCTTTCTTTGGCGAATCTCAGGATTTCCTGATAATCTTTGCCGACCTTAAATACGGTGTGCAGAGGAATTTGCGGAGGAATCTTCTGGCGGTACGTGCTGTTTAGCCGTGCCTCGATATCCAGTTTGGCCTTTTGATCCACGTCATTGACTTCATATATGTAACTCTTCCAGAACTGGGCTTCTGATTCGGGCACCACATGCATCAGGTACAACTGGCAATCCGGATTTTGTTTGGCTAGGATCAGGGCGTAATCAAAGGCAAAGTCCGCGTTTTCGGAAAAATCAGTGCAGAACAGAATCTTCCTGAACACGCCGCTTGAAGGTTCTTGACTATTCATAGAAAAGCCCTTCCTAATGGGTCATATTCGGCAGCCACAAGGCAATGCCCGGAATCAAAATCAGCAGAACCGCCGCGACTGCCAGGGCCGCCAAAAACGGCATGCAGCCGCGGAAGATCGTCTGCAGCGGTACGCTCCGCTCCATTCCGCCGACCACATAGGCATTTACGCCAACCGGCGGGGTAATGACTCCCATTTGTGTGACCAGAACAATGACCACTCCGAACCAGATAGGATCGTACCCGAGTTTGAGCACGACCGGATAAAAAATCGGAACGGTCAAAAAGACCAGCGCCAGCGCATCGACAAAGCAGCCGGCAATCAGATAGAAAAGGATAATCAGCCCCATGATCGCCCACCCGGGAAGCGGCAGGGCGCCCAGCCCTTCGGCAATTTCTGTGGGCATTCGGGTAATCGCCAGAAAATGCCCAAAGATGACCGCTCCGGTCACAATGATAATGACCATACAGGAAGTTCGAATCGTCTCCCGCAGGGACTGCAACAGGATGCGCAGGGTTAATTTTTTCTGAATAGCCGCGATAACCAGCGACCCTCCGGCTCCGACGGCGGCGGCCTCTGTAGGAGTAAAAAAGCCGGCGAACATCCCGCCCATTACGGCAAAAAACAGGATCAGCGTCTCTGCCACCCCCCCGAGAGAGGCCAATTTTTCGGTCATTTTAAATCGCGGGCCGGCAGGGCCCATGGAAGGTTTGCGTTTGCACTGGATGTAAATTGTGCCGCAAAAAAGGAAAGCGATCAGCAAGCCCGGCAGGATGCCGGAGATAAACAGTTTGCCGATAGACTGTTCGGTAAGAATCGCATAAACAATGAACACGACCGAAGGAGGGATCATCATTCCCAGTCCTCCGCCGGAGGCCACAGCGCCGGTTGCCAGTCCCATATCGTACTTGTAGCGTTTCATCTCCGGCAGAACGACAGAGGCCATCGTGGCGGCCGTGGCCGGTCCTGAGCCGCAAATCGCCCCGAATGCCGTACATGCTCCGATTGTGGACATGGCCATCCCGCCGGGCCAGTGCCCCATCCACTTATACGTTGTGTCAAATAGCCGACGGCTGATGCCGCTGTGAAATGCGATCTGCCCCATGAATACAAACAAAGGGATTACACTGAGGGTGTAATTGGTGAAATTGTCGAAGATGTCGGCCGAGACCATATATAGCGATGACGGCAGGGTCCGCATATAAGCATAGCCGGCCGCTCCCACCAGCGCCATCACAAACGCCACCGGCATTCCGCTGGACAACAGCAGAAGCAGAAACACAAATCCTAAAATGCCGATCTGAAGGTGGGTCATGGCTTCATCAACTCCTTATGCGGGCGCAACAGACTGTGCAGCAGGACCGCTACGACAATCGCCAGGCAGACTGCGATCATATACATCATCCAGAATTGCGGAAAACGAAG
>JAKJEN010000092.1:0-10040 GCA_022705405.1 Planctomycetota bacterium
TCAAATTCAGCTTCTTGAAGGTTCGCCATATCATGCAGCCGCGAGTGGACATGCCGATCTGTTTGGAAACGGCCTCTCGTCAGTCGCTCCTGCTGCAGTTTAGCGACTGCGGAAAAAAGAAACTGCCGGTGTACAGAGATACCATAGACAACATCACAGGGGTTCTTTTTTTTCGGGATCTTTTGCTGTATCCGGACAAACCCATCGCCGCCCTGCTGCATCCTGCGGTTTTCGTACCGGAACAAAAAACCGTCGAGTCTCTGCTGGAGACCTTTCGAGAGCAGAAAAACGACTTCGCGATTGTCGTGGATGAATACGGCGGCATCGCGGGGTCTGTAGAACTGGAATCAATTCTGGAAGAACTGGTTTTCCCTGACGAGGCGCCGGAAGGAACCGAACCGATCGAAGTCACCGGCCCGCTGACGTACCGGCTATCCGCAGAATTGCCTGTCTATGAATGGATTGAGGCCTCTGAAATGGAACCGGATCATCAACGCCTGACGACAGTTGGGGGATTGGTCACCGCCCTGCTGGGGCGGATTGCACGACCCGGCGATACAATCCGCTGGAAAAACCTTGAATTCACGGTGGAAAAAGTGCACAAAAACCGAATTGTAAGTTTGATTCTTTCCCTTCAGACTGCGCCTACCCGCGAAAAAAAGGAGAACTTGCAATGACATTCTTCCTTTTTCTGCTGGTTCTGTTTTTTGTCGCTTTGGGAGGTTTTTTTGCCGGTTCTGAGACCGGTTGCTATCGGCTCAGTCGATTTGCGCTTCGGCTGGGAGTTGAGCAGCGGCGTCCCTTTTATCAACTGCTCTCTGACGCTGTACAGGACAGCCACGGCCTGGTGCTCAGTTTGCTGATGGGAAATAATTTGGCTAATTATTTTTCCACCAGTTTGGTCGCCTATCTGTTCTTTACGCATCTGAAAAACACAGCAATGGCAGAGGTTTACGCCACGATAATCATGACGCCGGTTCTGTTTCTGTATATGGACATACTTCCGAAAAGTCTGTTTTATTACAGAGCCGATACTTTTATGGTCAGTTTGGCCCCCCTAATCTGGTTTTTCCATAAACTCTTTACTTTTTCCGGTATTGTGCCGTTTCTGAAATGGCTTTCCAACCATTTGAACCGCCTGTTTGGCAGCACAATCGATACTTCCCGCGCTGTTGATTTGACCCAGCGGGAACAGATCAAGCAGATCTTTCATGAAACGCGCGAGGAAGGGCTGGTCAGCGATTTTCAGAAGACGATGATGGATCGGTTAATCCGTATTCCGGATCTGCCGGTCAGTTCCGTTATGATCGCGGCCGATCAGGTCCGTATTGTGGATCTTCATATAAATCGGGAAACACTGCTTGCCCATTTTGCTGAGCGGCCTTTCACGCGTCTTCCTGTATATGAACAGACAAAATCCAATATTATTGGATACATAGATGTATATAAAACGCTTGGAAGCCAGCGCCCGTTTGATAGTCTGGTCGAATTTCTGGAACCCATCGTCACACTTCCTGTTTCCTGTCCGATTATCTCCGCTCTGCATCAGATGCGCCGTCGGTCCTGTGCGATTGCCCTGGTTGTCGCCGCTCCCGCTGCTTTGCAGCAAAAAGTGGACTGGCTCGGAATCGTAACTATCAAGGATCTGATGGAAGAGTTTGTGGGAGAATTGCACTAAACCGTCGATTACCATCGGCCGTCAAAAATGGCCTTGGCAATTTCATTAATTTTATTGCGAGTCTGTGAACTGCCCCCTTCAGTCAGGATGCTGAACAGAAAATCCCCTTGCGGAGTTTGACAGACCCCGGAAAAACTTCGTACCCCGTTGATATAACCGGTCTTGCCGGCAATTTTACCCCGATATTTGTCTTCTTTGAAATATTTCATGGTAGTTCCGTCCAGTCCGCCCTTTGACAGAGATTCTTTAAAGACGGGCCAGCAGGGTTTCTGAGCCATATCCTGCAAAACCATAACAATCGCTCTCGGACTAAGGCGGTTTTCCCTGCACAGGCCGCTTCCGTCTTTAAGGACAAACTGATCTTTCGGAATTCCAAGCGACTGCAAATAACGCTCAATCAGATGCAGACCGTGCGGCCACTCCCCATTGATTTTTCCCTGGGTGTTTTCCGCCGAGATGGTTTTAACCAGGGCCTCGGCAGCCAGGCCCAGACTGTCTTTATTCGACCGGTTCAATACTTCGGACAGAGGAGTTTGGAATCGGCAAAGAATCTGGATCTGGGGATCGGATTTGATGTATTTCTGAATCAACTTTCCTTTGACCTGAATTCCGTTAGAGGTCAGATTTTCACGGAGCAGTGCGCCAAACAGCCCGGCGGGATTTTCAATCGCCACATCGAAGCCGGCACTTTGATTCAACGTGCCTTTGACAACCAGCGCATTGGGCAGCTGGCTTCGATAGGCCCCTACCGCGCTGTCTCCTTTGGAGATCAGCTTAATCTGGTTTTTGATTGTCACATAATTGGTGGGAGGATCAATTTCAACGACAGAGCCGCCGGAGACGCGGCGTGCCGTCAGTCGAACACAGTTGCGGTTAAAATTCAGTCCGGACACTTCGCAGGCATACCAGCGATTCAACTGATCCGGCGGCCATTGGGGGTGAACCCGATTGCTGTCGAAAAAGGTATCATCTAAAATGATGTCTTCGACTTCAGAAATTCCGTTTTGAGAAAGAGTCTTCGCAATCTGCTCAAAAATCTCTCCCGCAGACGACCCCTGAAGCCCGGGCTCACCCAGCAGAGGATCGCCGCCGCCGATGATAACCAGGTTTTTTCTGAGCAGACCTGCCTGCGTCTGAAAGGCGTAGGAGGATCCCAAATAATGCAGGGCAGCCGCTGAGACAACCAGTTTCATATTGGATGCGGGGATCATCGGATTGTCTGCATTCCGGGAGAAAAGCGCCGCTCCATTGTCCGCACGGATTACAATGAGCGAAATCTTTTCCTTTTGGGGATTGGCGGCCTGTACGATCTGCGATACCGAGGATTGTGCCCGGCAAACCGCCGCAAACAGGATCGCCCCGACGATCCACACCAGTTTTTTATGGAATCCGTTTGTTCTCATAAGAGACCACGCTTTTATCATAGATCGAAAGACGGATCAAGTTTGCTTTAGAAATATTTGGAAAAACAGAGGAAGGCGGTCTGCCCCGCCGTGTTTAGCCGACTTGAGCCGACAGAGGACGGCCGAAAGGCGGGCGCAGACACTCCGGCATCGAAAGGATCTGTCCAAGAAACTCAACTGTTTCCATAAAGTTTTTGTACTCTCTGGGCTTGCAGATATAGGCGCAGCATCCCAATTCATAACTGCGCTGAATATCGGAAGCGTCACAGGATGTAGTCAACATAAACACAGGGATCATTCGAAGATGAGGATCTTCTTTAATTATTTGCAGCACGTCAATTCCGGATTTGCCAGGCAGTCGAATATCCATTAAAATCAGATAGTTCCGTACAATATCTTTTTGGTTGCTGCAGACTTCCTGGAAGAGAAAACGTAGTAAATCCTCGCCGCTGTGAAAGTGTGTAATATTTCTGAGAAAACAGGTCCTCCAAAGATTTTTACGGACCAAAGCAAAATGGCCGGCGTCATCTTCAGCAATCAAAATCGCAGCGTCTCTACTCACGTTGGGCCTCTCACCGGTTCATCGCCAGAGACGGAAGTTCAACAATCGATAGAAAATTACCGACCTTCTGCATCATTTGAACAAACTTATCGTATTCTACAGGTTTTACCAGATACATGCAGCATCCTAAAAGATGACATTGTTCGACAATCGCCATATCCGAGGCGGTTGTGACAATGATGACGGGCATTCGGCGAAGCGATGGATCTGATTTGATCTGCGAAAGCACTTCCATCCCGTCAACTTTAGGCATCCGAATGTCTAAAAAAAGAAGATGCGGCCGCAAAGATAGTTCTTCTTCCTGTTTTAGCCGTTGGAGATAGTGTAGCAGGTCGCTGCCGTCGCGGAAACGAACAATCTCATTGGTTAAGCCGTTTCGTTGCAGATTTCGACACATCAAAGTGAAGTGTCCGTCATCGTCTTCCGCGATTAAAATGATCGCATTTACTTTCATTGCCGCCGGGACCCTCCCAATAGTTAGTTACTTTTCATAAAACTAACTATAAATGACTCCCAATTAATTTTTATTGTATCTTTTTTCACATAATACTCAACATAAAAACAAGAACCTTTTTTATATGAAATAGATATTATTGGTCTTGTTATGTTTATAATTATTTTTTCTCTTTGTTGACATTTTCTTGCATGCCCTGTATACTACGCCGTAAGTTGGTTACTGATGTTTGTTTTTCTGAATATAGCGGTTTTCTTTGCCGTGGCTGGCTTCCGGAATATCTGTGGATGAATGTTCCGGAAGCTTTTTTTCTAAATTTCTAACCCATTTCAAATAAAATAGTTATGAAAACAGGAAAGCAATCCGGTACGAGAGGCCTGTACGCAGGCACCGTCCTTTCTAACAATCAGATTCGTTCCTGTTTTTGGAAAATCATTCTGGCTATGGATTCGCCTGGCAGCCAGGCGTTTGCGACAACCAATCCGGGTCAGTTTGCTGAATTTGACCTGAGTACTGTCTCCATACCTCCTAGTGACACTATCCCTGAACATTTGCGCGATGCATCTGCGCGCCAAATCCTGCTGCGGCGGCCATTCAGTTTTTCTGATGTATCCATAAGTTATTTATCTGAAGGTGTTTGTACAAAGATCGAAGTCATTTATTGCGTCTTGGGGCCGGCTACAGTTCGAATGACAACTCTGAAAAAAAACGATCAAGTTTCAATTTTGGGGCCTTTGGGCAATGGGTTTTGGTACCCTAAGGATATGAAAAACGCCCTTCTTGTCTCCGGCGGAATAGGAGCGCCTCCAATTCTTCATCTGGCCGGTTTTTTAAAACAGCATTATCCGGATATTTGCGTCACGGCATTTGCTGGGGCAAAAAACGTGGACAAAATTCCTTTCCACGTTCGAATTGGGAACAAAACCGGTATTGTAATCGAAGATTTCGAACGATTAGCCATTCCGGCGTTTCTTTCTACAGATGACGGATCGGGAGGGCGCAAAGGGTTTGTCACGGATTCGTTGAGACAGTGGATCAGGGCCAATCGCCCTCTATCCGGGCAAACAGTCCTCTATGCCTGCGGGCCGGAGGCGATGTTGGCGGAATGCGCAAAAATCGCCGAAGAAGAGGGGATTCTTTGCCAGATCAGCATGGAACGGATGATGGCCTGCGGAATCGGGCTTTGCCAAAGCTGCGCCGTACAGATTGCCCCCATCGAAGCAGAACAGCCGCGGTATAAACTATGCTGCAAGGAAGGGCCTGTTTTTGACAGCCGAACAGTCGTATTTACAAACGGTCGCCGATGAATAAAGAGATCAAAGACTCTACCGTTCAAATGGAAATTAATTTTGCAGGCATCCAGATAGCCAACCCGGTCTTTCTGGCGTCAGGAACCTGCGGGTATGCCGATGAGCTCAGCAATTTTCTGGATATGAGCGACCTCGGCGGGCTGGTCACTAAAAGCATTACACTCAAGCCCCGCGCGGGAAATCCGCCCCCCCGAATTGTCGAGACCGATTCCGGCATGCTCAATGCAATCGGACTTGCAAACCTGGGACTGGATGCCTTTATCCGAGAAAAAATCCCGATTCTTGAACAGTTGAAGACGGCCGTCTTTGTAAATGTAGCCGGCCAAACCATTGATGAATACAGGGCCGTCATTGATCAATTAGCCGCTCTGAAGGCCATCGATGGATTTGAACTGAATATCAGCTGTCCCAACGTCAAACAGGGCGGCATTACCTTCGGGACGGATCCGCAATTGGTTGAAAAAATCACATACGCCGCCAAAAAATCCTGCGGCAGCAAGCCCCTGATGGTCAAATTAACGCCGACGGTTACCGATATCAGTGCAACCGCCCAAGCGGCCGTACAGGGAGGAGCCGATGCCCTCAGTTTGGTCAATACCTTTACGGCCATGGTAATAGACATTGAAACCCGAAAGCCGGTTCTGGCCAATCGGACCGGCGGATTAAGCGGCCCAGCCATCAAGCCGGTCGCTGTGTACCTGGTCCACAAAGTGTACACAGACGTTGCTCGAAAGGCGGGAATTCCAATTCTCGGCATGGGCGGTATTCGCACGGCCTCTGATGCGATTGAATTTCTACTGGCAGGCGCCTCGGCGGTAGCCATTGGAACTGTAAATTTCATCCAGCCGAATGCTGCGGAAAGTATTGTAAAAGGAATGCATGCCTACTGTCAAAATCATGATATTTTTCGAATTTCGGAACTAACTGGCGGCTTGCAGTAGTGCGGCCGGGACGTTATACTCATCGGCTGAACAAGGCAAAATGAAAAGAATGAATCGGAGTCTGGATGCAGAAGATGGATATTTTGAGGACACTCTATGAGTATTTTCCCACGGCCGTGGATACCGGCGAGTGTCTGGTTTTCATCAGCGATGAATGGAAGGTGGAGCTATGGGAGCACAAAAAACCCGATTTTGGAACCCATGAACCCCCTGCACCATCTATCCGAGTCAAAGTCTTCAGGCGTACAATCAGCGGCTCGTTTATACCCGATCACTATCTGGATTTCAAGATCAGCCCTACCCATGAACTTGCCAATCAAATTGAGCGATATATTCAATTTGCCATAGGCAAAACAATTCGTGAAAACGGTTAACTGCATGAAGGTAAAACTGGAAACCACCGCGGACGGAATTCGGTTTTTCGTAAAGGTCGTACCGGCCAGCAGTCGAACCGATTTAGCGGGCGTTCTGGATGGGATGCTGAAAATCAAGGTGGCAGCGCCGGCGGAAAAAGGAAAGGCCAATCAACACTTGACGGCTTATTTAAGCCGTCTTTTCGGAGTCCGAAAGAATCAGATTCAAATCCTGTCCGGGATTGCCTCAGCCGTGAAACAATTGCAGGTCGCAGGAGTTGCTTCAGAAGCCCTGCAGCAGGCATTGGAGCAGGCCAATGAATAGTATTCGACGGTTCTTTATGTTGGGCCTATTGCAGTCCTGCCTGTGGCTCTGTGCACCGGCCGTCTTCGCTGAATTAGCCAACGCTCAATTACGGGGCCTGCGCGCTCATACCGTAGAGGGCGTTCTTCGTCTGGAGGAAGACCAGATTGATCTGGGAACGGCAGCCCTGATTATTTCTCGCAACTGGGGCACAACCAAGACTCTTCATACTTACCGGCGAAAAATCGACCTGATCGCTGAGGAAATACAAAAACGTTTGCAGCAAAAGAAAATCCCATTTGATTACAGGGCAATTCCCGAGATCAATCAATATCTTTTTCAGGAACTCCATTTCAAGAGCGTTAAAACCGCGGACAATCCGGAAGATTTGTTTTTGCATGTCGTGCTGGACCACAAACGAGGATATTGCCTGAGTCTGTCTGTACTCTATCTGGCTATCGGGGAACGTCTTGGAATCCCTCTGTATGGAGTGGTAGTCCCCGGACATTTCTTTGTGCGCTATGACGACGGAATTCGACGCTATAACATTGAAACCACCGCTCAGGGAGGAATCGCCGAGGACGAACATTATATCCAGACCTTTGCCCCCCCTGCCGATCACAAACTGTATATGAAGAATCTGAACAAACGACAGACGCTCGGTTGTTTTTTTAACAACCTGGGCAACAGCTACAGTTCAGTCGGCCAGATCGAACAGGCCTATCTTGAACTGAGCCGGGCGGTTCAGATCAATCCTTCTCTGAGCGAAGCGCGGACGAATCTGGGCAATATCTATCTGCGCAAGGGCCAGATCCAGCAGGCCATTCGGGAATATCAAGAATCGCTGCGGATCCTGCCAACGGATTCGAAAACCCTGAATAATCTGGGAAACGCCTATATGCGTCAAAACCAGTTTCAGCAGGCCCAGGCATTCTATTTAAAGGCCCTTGATCTGGATCCAACCTTTGTCGATGCTCATCGAAATTTGGCTCAGTCGTATTTTCGCCAGGGCCAGATTGATAAGGCGATGGTTCAAATTCGGGCGGCTCTGACTCTGGCGCCGGAAAATGGGGAAAATTATTTGCTTCAAGGTCGTCTATTTCTCGACAAAAAAGATCTGATGGCCGCTCAGGAATCATTCCAAAAGGCCCTTCTTTACGATCCTTCATTGACGGCCGCCCGGATAGAACTGGGAAATACATATTTGGATTTAAACCGAATCGAATGGGCGATTGAAGAATATTCCGCCGCTGCCAGAGTCAATGACTCTATGGGCGTACACGCCTGGTTCGGATTGGCTCGCGCATATCACGAAGAAAAACGGTATCCGGATGAGATCGCCGCCTACCAGCAGGTTCTGCTGTTGGATTCTGAAAATACCGCCGCCCTGCAAAATCTGGGCAATGCCTTCCTTGAAAATGATCAGCTCGAGGAGGCGGCCCGGGCCTATCTAAAAGCCATCCAAATAAGCCCTCACAGCGGATTATATTATAACCTGGGGGTTACCTATGTCCGTCAAAAGCAGTATAAAGAAGCCGTTGAGGCCTATCAGGCCGCTGTGCGAATGGAACCCAATTATGCCGCTGCCCATCATGGGCTGGCCGTTTGTTATTATTACCTCAAGGAGAAACAGGCCTCCTTAAAACATGCAAAACAGGCAAAATCCCTCGGTTGGGATGTCGAAGAGTCGCTCTTGAAATAAAGTAAATCGGGAGAGAGAAAATGGCAAAGAAAACAAGCAAAATCTGGATGACGGTGGCGGTGGTTTTGATCCTGCTGATCGCAGTAACCTCACTGGGGATTAAATTTTACGGCGGAAGCATGGTCAAAACAGGCATTGAGACAATCGGGCCGAAAGTTCTTCAGGTGCCGGTTCGTGTGGAATCTGTCAACCTGTGGACGCTGGCGGGCAAACTGGAGATGAAAAATCTTGAGGTGGACAATCCCGAGGGCTACGAGCATGCCCAACTGCTGAAAATGGGATTCGCCCATATCAAACTGAATGTTAAAAGTCTGCTCACTGACACCGTCGAGATGGAAAAAATGGAGTTTGACGGAATCGAACTGGTGATGGAGCAAAAAGGATTAACCAACAACCTCCAGCAGATTCTGAACAGTCTGCCAAAGACCGAAGAGAAGCCAAAGGATTCCGCGTCGGGGAAAAACCTGGTCATCAAAGACCTTTATGTCAGCAATGTCGCTGTAAAGATCAAACTTTTGCCGGTTCCCGGAAAAGCCGACACGCTGACCCTCAAATTGACTCCGATCCACATGACCGATATCGGCAAAGATAAAAAAGTGGACACAGGAGAATTAATGGCCAAGGTGCTCAAGGCCATAGCCGGCGGGATTGCCGAGCAGGGTAAAGATATTCTGCCTACGGAAATGATCGGCCCGTTAGCCGGTTCGATCCAAGAGGCCGGCAAGCAAATTCTTGAAACCGGTCAGGACGTCATCAAACAGGGTGCGGATGTCGGCAAAGGGGTAGGAGATGCCGTAAAGGGATTGTTCAAGAAAAAAGAGGAATAACCAGACCTCTGGCAGGACAGTTGCATATGCCGAGACGGAAGGTCTTTGTTGCCGTCAGCGGAGGGGTTGACAGCTCTACGACGGCGGCCCTGCTGCTGCAAGGCGGATTTGACTGCGAGGGTATTTTTATGATTACCCACGAGCGGGCGGAAACGGCCCGGGCAGATGCCGAAAAGGTCTGCCGTCATCTTAAAATCCCTCTGCATATCCTGGATCTACGGAAAGATTTTCAGCGTATTATCGAGTATTTTTGCGATATTTATCAACAGGGTAAAACACCCAATCCATGTGTCTTGTGCAATCGACTTATCAAGTTTGATCTGCTGTGGGATTTTGCCAGGCGGCGAGGAGCGGACTTTTTATCCACTGGTCATTATGCGCAGATTCGGCAAAAAGGCGGCCGACCGGCTCTTTACCAGGCATCCAATGCGGACAAGGATCAATCCTATGTCCTTTCCATGATTCATCGCGAGATGCTTGATTTCATTCTTCTGCCTCTGGCCGAT
>JAKJEN010000092.1:10050-10321 GCA_022705405.1 Planctomycetota bacterium
CCCGCCGAATCGCCGCCGATTTTGGTCTGCATACAAAACACAAAGAGGATTCACAGGAGATTTGCTTTATCCCGGATAGGAATTATATAGCCATGCTGCATCAATGGCGACCGGACATCGGTAAGCCAGGTCCTGTTCTGGATACAGCAGGGAATGTCCTGGGACAGCATGAAGGAATCTTCCGATATACTATCGGACAGCGGCGAGGGCTTGGCATTGCCGGCGGAAGTCCTCTTTACGTGGTTCGCATTGATCCGCAGTCCAATACGGT
>JAKJEN010000093.1:0-4857 GCA_022705405.1 Planctomycetota bacterium
CGGATGTCGCTTCCAGTGGATCAGATCCTCGGAGGTTGCCAGATGGATTTTGTATTTGGAGTTGTCCAAATCCCCGGCGCAATAATACATATAATAGAGGCCGTCGTGTTCAATCACGTGGGGAGCCCACAGATGCACCTCATTCCAGGTCGGATCGACGGTGAGGGCAAACGGCAGTTTCTGCCACGGCCGCTGGGTCAGGGAGCCGGCGACTGCATGGGAGAAGTTATGCTCATCCATCGGCCCGAGGGGCTCGGCGTGGGTGATGCCGTACATGTGCCAGACCCCGTCCCGGCCTCGGATAAAACAGTGATCATTGATATACCAAGGCGCATTTTCTCCGACGCTCGGATCATAAATCTTGATAAACTCGCCGCTTTGAACCGGCAGAGCGGGCAGGGCGCAGGCACAGGATACACATAGCCCCAGCAGAGAAACGATTCCGACAGATCTCCATACCGTCATATTCATTATCTCCTGAAAAAAAGTCCTGAAAAAATGACTACCAAACCGATGATTCCAGCGGCAAACAGCCCCCACCAGGTAATCACACTATTATACCATCGATCCCCTAATTCTGCAAATATATTCAGTTTCCTCCAGTTCAGGGTCAGCTGATCGGTAACCTGCTGGGGCTGAGGCGGTTGCGTACACAGACTTACGGCCGCACATACTATTACGCAAAAACCCCAGTGCAGGATCGATTGGTTGCTGAAGGGAGCCACAGCATGGAAGATCGCCGGCCCCAGCAGATCCGGCCAGAAACGAAGGTACAGTTTCATCAAAATACCAAAGGCAAAGCCGGTGAAAACCGCCGTGGCGGCGCCTTTGGCATTGATCCGTTTGAAAAGGATTCCCATCAGGAACACCGCAGAAAAAGGCGGTGCAAAAAAGGCGTACAGGGTCTGGACATATACAAACAGCCCTCCGCCCATCAAGCCGAGGACTATGGCAATTCCCAAGGCAATCAGCAGGATCAGAACAGAGGAGATAATGCCGACTCGGACAAGCTGCTTTTCGGAACTGTTCGGGGCCAGCATTCGCTTGTAGATATCAAAAGTAAACACCGTAGCCGAAGAGGTTAAAACGGCATTGACGGTGGACTGGATTGCGCCGAACAGGGCCGCCAGAAACAGCCCGCGAAGTCCGGCCGGTACAATCGTCTGAAGCAAAAACACATAGCCCTGGTCGGCCGTGGCGGGAATTTTATCCCAGGGCTGAAGCATCATCTCCGGATATTTGGCGAAAAGAATCAGGCCCGGAAAAACAACCAGCACCGGCATGAGGATTTTCAGATAACCGGCCAGCACAATGCCCATACGGGCATGATACATGTTCTTGGCTCCCAGAACCCGCTGGATCATGAATTGATTGAGGACGCTGTACCAGATGCCGGAGGCCAGAAACCCTACCAGCAAACTGGGCCAGGGCACTACCTTGTGCGAGACCGGCTGAATCACCGACAGCCGATTGTAGGTATCCTCTGCGGTAAAATTGTGAACGTTCTGGGTAACCGCCTGTGCCCACAGACCGTCCTGGGCCGCGTTTTTTTCCAGCATCACGCGAAATCCTGCCAGCAGAGAATGTTCCTGGCCGGACAGCATGTGCAAACCCAGAAAGGTCACCGTCAAACCTCCGGCCACCATAATAAAAATTGTAAAAAAATCAGTCCACGCGATAGAACGCAACCCCCCGTAAATAGCCAGCGAACCGGACACGGCTCCCAAAGCCAGAACAGCCGCCCACAGCGGCCATCCGAACAGGGTATGCAGGGCCAGCGCTCCGCCATACAAAACGCCGGCCAGAAAGGCGGTGATGTTGCTGATCAGGGTCAGGATTGCAAAAAATTGGCGCAGCGTATTGTTAAATCTCCGTTCCAGAAATTCCGGAATGGTAAAGACCCGCGTGGCCAGAAGAAACGGGATAAACAGCCAGATCAGCACAGAAAAGGAATTGATATTGCCCCATTCATACATCGCTACGGAGATGCCGAAGATAAAAGTAGCCCCCACCATGCCGATAAAGTGTTCTGAGCTGATATTGGCGGCGATAAAGGAGGTACCGATCACATACCAAGGCAGTGTGCGGCCGGCCAGAAAATAATCCGCGCTGTCTTTATCCCGCTTTTTGCCGGCCCAAAGACCAATGGCCCACAAGATCAGACAATACAGGGCAAATGTTATATAGTCGGCGACAGCCAATTGAAAGGACGAGTTGGTTAAAGGGGTCGTATCAGTCATCAAACACTCCCAGATGGATGGATTGGATCCGGTTCAGACCAGACAAAGGGTTTTAGTACCGGCAGAATTTTGACTTCAATTTGCCGATTGAGGTACTGCATTTGATATTCGAAAATTTCCGGCCGGACTGAGTTCAACCTCATCAAATCATAATGGTGCGGTATGGCAAAGCGGGGATTGATCCGGCAGACCAGTTCGGCGGCCTGCTCAATATTCAGATTTCCCCACAAGCCATTGATACAGACCAGCGCCGTTTCCGCTGACGGAGCGCAGTCCAGAAGGAGAGGAGAAAACCCTGTGTCGGCGCTGTGATAGACGCTGCGTTTGTTTTCAAACTCTATGCGATAGCCCGCCGTGTCGAGGACGGCCGCTTCATTCGGCGCCGCATAGATGCCGTCGATCCGGGCGCCTTTAACTGTTTCTCCACACCCGCTGTCAATGCAGACAATATTTCCCGAAGGGATACCCAGGGTCTTAAGTTTTTTACAGGCCAGCCGCGGGCCTATAAACAGAGTCGATTCTTTGTAGGCATAAGGTCCGATCGTTTCCGGGTCCAAATGATCCAGATGGTCATGCGTGACAATAAATAAATCCGCCTTCAATTCCGTCGGATCAATCGGAGGCGGATAAAGGCGAGTCAGTTTGGCAGAGACCTTGGACACAGAATCGCTCAAATACGGATCGATCACAACGGTCAGACCGCAGGATCGGATGACAAACCCCGACTGGCCCAAAAACCACAGGGCCGCCTGCTGTTGAGAAATCGGATGGGATGCGATCTGGTTCAAGCAGTACCCCTTACATTTGCGGCAAAAGAACCGCCTTAAATCGATTTCTTTTATCTGTCTTCAGAAGATCCATCGCTTCCTTGATCTTCTCCAGCGGCGCCTCGATATCCACCAAATCGCCCAGATCCAGAAGCCCCTGGCTCATCCATTCAATACATTTTTCAAAACATTTCAGCGATCGGCAGGAGCCCAGTACGTTCAGTTCTTTCATGCTGATCAGTCCCAGATCCAGAATCTCCGGCTCCCAGACCAAACTGAAGATAATCAACGAACCCCGCGGCCGCAGGGCCCGCAGACCCAGATTGGGGGCGGCCGTAGCCCCTGTGGCCTCAATCGCCAGATCTACCCCGGGCGAGATCTTATGTGTTTTCAGAAAAGAAGCCAGATCTTCCTGGTGGGTATTGCAGGTCAGCGCCCCGGTCTTGGCTTCAATTCGCGCCAGCCGTTCCTTATAGTGGCCGGCTACAATAATTTTTTCTGCCCCAAGAATCCGGGCGATCATCGCGTGAATAAATCCGAAAGGTCCGTCGCCCAGAATCAGCGCTGTCTGGCCTTTTTGGAAATTGCCCCTCAGGAAACTTTCCAGGCAGACCGCGGCCGGCTCCGACAATGCAGCTGCCCTGAAGTCCACGTCCTCCGGCAGGGGATAGGCGTTTTGTGCATCAATCGCGACATACTCCGCCCACCCGCCGGGGATATCGGTATCTCCAAGATGCCTTGTGTTCAGACACAAATGCCCATAGCCGCCGATACAGCAGGAACATCGGCCGCATCGCTGCACTGGATCCAGAGTCACACGCTGACCGACCTTGACGGTTGCGACTTGTCGGCCGATTTGAACGACGATTCCAGCCGCCTCATGGCCGGGCACAATCGGCGGCACACACTTGAATTCGGGATAATGAAAATCCGTCGTGCAGACGGCTGCGGCGTGAACCTGCACCAGGATCTGGGCAGGTCCGAATTGAGGAGCCGGAACATCCTGCACCTGGAAATTATTTTCGCCTGTCCAAACGACGGCTTTCATCTGGTTTTCCTTTCTCCGGCAATCCGATCAGGAGCGATGTAAATAATATAAAACAGTCAGCAGAGCCACCCTGCATGAACGGACGAGCTGCTCGTACGCGACATATTCATAATCGGCATGTCCTGTATCGGTTCCAAACCCCCACAGAACGGCCGGGATTTTTCCGGAATTGACAAGCCGACAGACATCCGTGACGCTGCTGTGTCCCTTCAGCGGCAGCGGCTTTTGATGAAGATCCTCAAACGCCTGCCGAAGGCATTGCACAATTTTCTCCTCGCCGTCAAGAGCGTATGAATCCCCTACAAGCATCCAGGAGCATTCGGCGGAAATGACCGGAGGCAAAGACAGAGATTTCAGCAGCAGGCGAAAATCCTCCTGAATTGTCGAAAACGTTTTGCCCGGATTCCATCGGCGGGTTCCCTGCATGAAGCAGGAGGCCGAAAGCCGATTGTAAAAATCCCCGCAATGCATCTGCCCGACAAACACCGATTCCGGCGGCAGCAGGGGATAGGGTTTCGGCTGTTTTTTTAACTGTTGATTTTTAACGGCAAGCGCCTCAATCGTGTTTGCGGCCGCTTCCATCAATTCAAAGGTCTCTCGCTGCGTGCACAGTTCGTGGCAGGGCGGCTCTTTGTGACAGAGGGTCAGATTCCAGATGGCCATTCCATTGGCCATGACGGCCGCTCCGTCGCAGGGCCCTTCAAATACAAGAGCCGCCTGACCTTTTACCCCCTGCCGGAGCAGATGGTTCAGGCCTGCCGAGTCTCCGTGCGGCGCTTCGTGCAGTCCATAGGCGGTGACC
>JAKJEN010000093.1:4867-7256 GCA_022705405.1 Planctomycetota bacterium
GCCGAACCGCGGCCGCTGATCCGGTCCGATTCTTTTTTCGGCGCCTCGTGCGGGATATCGATATGATCCAGATGGCCCGCCAGCTGCAGCACAGGGCCGGGCCGATCTCCGCGCAGCCGCCCGATGACAGAGGGACTGTTGGGAAGGGTCGAATCGATCTGGACATCGGCGCCCGCCTGCGACAGCAGATCGGCAAACGCGGCGGCGGCCTCTCGCTCGCGGCCGGTCGGACTGGGAATGGAAACCAGCCGCCAGAGGGTGTCCCGCATTCGATCGGGATTGATCCGGGCCAGATAGTTCTGCGCTTCCTTCATTTCTTTGACCGTTTCTTCCGATTCCGCCAGCGCAGTCAGTTGCGCTGACGTATTTTCTTTCGCTGGTTCATGTACGACTGGAGATCTTTTCGGATTCCCTCCTCCAGCGGCGGCGGCTGGAGGTTTTTGAGGATCTGGTCGGCCATCTGCCGGGCTTTAATGACAATGTCTTTACCGTTTGAGCAAAACCACTGGTCATAGGTTTCTGGATCTACCAGCGACGGCACAAACAATTCCTCCCGCATATAGCGGACAGTGTGCTCATGGGCAAGATAATGGTCCGCGTGAAAATCAATTACATCCATCCCTATGGTCTGCTCATCGATCTGGATGGGTTTGGACATACGCTTGATATAGGCCCAGATCTCCATATCGATCATATACTGCTCATAACTCATCATATTAATCGAATCGAGTATGCCGGCCGCCTGAAGACAGAGGTGTGCGCCCGCGGTGTAAGCGGTCAAGGCGGTCATCATCCGTTCGTAACCGCTGCGGCAGTCGGGTCTTCGGGAGCTGGTGACCGCCGCCGAACAGCGGAACGGCAGATTCAGATGCCGCGCAATTTGCGCGCCGATCTGGATTCCCAGGGCGTTTTCCGGACGCCCAAAGCCGGTTGTTCCGTTGCGCAGGTCGCTGCCGACGCCGCCCAGTCCGATGATCAGCGGGCAGCCGGGCCGCAGGATTTGGACTAAAGTCGCACAGCCCAGCAGTTCAGCAAAGCCCTGCACCATCGCTCCGGCCAGGGTGACCGGGGCGCTGATGCCCATCATAATGCCGGGCGTCAGCAGAATCGGCTGACCGGCTTGGGCATAGGCCAGCAGGGCCTCCGCCATCGGCGCATCCAGACGCAAAGGGCTGTTGATGTTAATCAGCGCCATCACACAGGGTTTTCGGTCCAGATCTCCAAACACAATCCGGCTCATATCCAGCGACTCCTCGGCGCCTAAGGCCCCGGCCACAGAGCCCATAAACGGCTTGTCGGACTGGCGAATCAGGGCATAGGTGATTTCCAGCGGACGAAATTTGGTGGTAATATCGTTGGGTTCTACCAGCAGCCCCCCGGTAATATCAATAGCCGGACTGAATCCGGATAAAAGCGCCATATTTTCAAAGTCTTTCATCGTGGATTCCCGGCGAGATCCCTTGCCGTCGGCGATAAATGCGCTGCCGTATCCCGGCGATACCACCAGTTCCTTTCCGCCGATGGAAACATTATGGTCAGGATTGCGGGCATACAGAGTCCACCGCCCCGGGGCTTTGGCAATTGAATCCAGGACCAGATCTTCCGAAAAGATCGCATGCTGTCGCTGAAAATCCACCTTGGCGCCTGCCTCCGCCAAAAGCCGACAGGCCTGCGGAGACTGAAAAATCATTCCTTTTGTTTGCAGGATGCACAAAGAGGCCTCAAGGATCTTTTCAACATCCTTAACGGTCAGTTTCTGACAGTATTGAAGGGGGTGTGTAATCATGAAACGGCTATGTTCTTTTCATTTTTGACGGATTTTCCCGCCGGTTTTTTGCCGGTTTGCAGATACTGCTCCAGTTCGGCCAGAGAATATTCCTCAAGTCCAAGATTTCGCAGATTTCGGCCCTGGGCATAATACTCTTTCTCGTTGACGACGGAGGCCAGATGAATCATGCACTCATAAGTCGGCATGGGAACCCCGGCCTTTCGTCCCAGCGAAAGCGACAGCGTCGCTCCCATCGGGATATCTTCGGTCACGTAGCGGTCCTGCATGCTGAAGGGACCTTTGCTGGAGGTCTTGGCAAACTCCTGCACCGACATATTAAAGCAGTCGGCAAACACCTGGTCGTAGGTAAAGGGTTTGTATCCCAGACGTGAAAACAGGGCAAATCGCCCGTTGTCCATGCTGTAGATGACTTTCTTAACCGAAGGCGTGATGCCTTCTTTGTACATATAAAACTCTCCGCCGCAGTATTCGATTCTCCCCATATTCAGCAAGGCCCCAACCGGGTGCACGATGATATTGACATTGTATAAGGCCGGCTCAAGGACGCTTTGAGCCGGTTTAACGACATGTGCGTAAGTGCCCTCCATGGCCTCGATGGCC
>JAKJEN010000093.1:7266-10236 GCA_022705405.1 Planctomycetota bacterium
TTCAGGCATCGGCAGCAATACGGGAACGTCACCGCCTCGGCCAAAATCACCGGCGTATCCATCCCCATCTGGTCCCAGATTTTCCGCATGACCAGAGAACCTCCGTTGCCCGGCCAAAGGATGATCGTCTGGTTTTCCTTCAGGTGACAGGCGATTTCAAGGGCCACCCGTTCGTGCGTGAGGGCCTGGGTGGCCACCATGATCACATCGGCTCCTTTGACGGCCGCAGCCAGATTCGTTGTGGCCAGCGGAATCTTCGCAAATCCTGTTCGGGCGATGCCGGTGACCTCAATTCCGCCGTTTGCGATAACCGGATCGATATTCCGCGAATACTCCGGAAATTCAAACAAGCGGCAATCATGGCCGGCCAGGGCCATGTCTCCGGCAATAGCGGTTCCGCCGTTGCCGGCTCCGATGATGCAAAGTGTTTTTTTTGTTTTCACAGTAGAATCCTATCCATGGAAAGGAATTGAAAAAAAGTTGCCATTTCCGCCGGCGTCCGGATGAAGTATCCGGAAATTCCGGCTTCCGGCAAGTCGTTCAAGAGCCGATAAGTTCAATCGCTTTTTCATTGTTCGATAACAGGGTCAAAATACTACGCTTCAAAAATTTCCACAGGCCGATTGGTTTTCCATTTGCCTCGCGTAAAATCAGGGATATCAACGGCTTTGCTTTTCTGGGCCACAGAGACCTCGCTGAGCGGGCTGACGGCGCTCCAGACAGCCGCATCATAGACATCCACTTCAAAGGGCTGACCTGTGCGAAACGCCTCTATCAGACGATACATCATAATATAATCGGCGCCGCCATGACCGTATTGTCCGGCGACCCGGCCCAGCGTGTCCCATAGCGGATGGCCGAAGTCTTTGCGGTATTGGGCGGTGGTTTCCCATTCTTCCCAGCGGCTCCTGCCTTCGATATAGATTCGGTCGGATGTGCCCAGAATGATTCCCTTGGTGCCCTGGGCACGGTACATCATATCAAACGGCCGGGGCAGCTGGGCGTCGTAATACAGGGTCACAGTCAGGCCGTTGACCGTTCGCAGCAGCGTTGTGCTGACGTCTCCCTGCATGTAAACCTGTTTGGCGGAGGGATGATCTTTGCCGAAGCGTTCCTCCGCGAAGACATTCATGCCGCGCGATTTGCTGCACATGGAAACCAGGTAATCAAACCGGTCTCCGCGGTTGATGTTCATCCACTGGGCGACCGGCCCGAGGGCGTGGGTGGGATACAGATTGCCGTTATGGGTCAGCATATCCTGTGCCCGCCACAGCAGCGAGCCGTCCTGTCCGAATCGTACATTGCGGACATCGTGCTGATACCCGGATTCGGCGTGGATCAGTTCTCCCAAAAGGCCGCTTCGAACCATTTTCAGGATCATCAAAACATCGTAGCCGTAGCAGTAATTTTCCAGCATAGCGCACTGCAGACCGGTCTGCTCGGCCGTTTCCACCAGTTGCCAGCACTCCTCCAGTTTGTAGGCGGCATGGACCTCTGTGGCGGCGTGCTTGCCGTTTTTCATCGCCGATACACAGACCGGCACATGCCAGTCCACCGGCGTTGCGGCGATGACCAGATCCAGATCCTCCGTTTCACACAGCCGCTGAAAATCCAGATCGCCTTTTGTATAGGCCGCCGGTTTAGGCCCGCCCGCTTCTTCCACAATTTTTTGGGCGTTGGCAGCCCGTTCCGGCACGATATCGCAGACGGCCTTGACAAGGTTGTGTTTCAGATTCGTTAGAATCCGCAGCAGATAGGTCCCGCGGCTTCCCGTCCCGACCAGTCCGATGCGCACCGGATCGAGGGGTTTATAAACGCTTAAGGCGGCCATAGATTGCGAGAGCAGATCCAGACCGCCCATCGCAAGCCCTGTTCCCAGGGCCGCGGCGGCCTTAATCGCTTCTCTTCGATTGATGAACCGCTGTTTCATCGCAATCTGCACAATTAAAATAAGGTCCGTTTAACATCGACATAATCCAACCCGACCATATACCGCTGGACGGCTTTGGGATTGGAGCCGACGATTTCTACCGTCAGGATGTGCTGTCCTTTGTTCAGTTTGAACTTGCCGAGATTAATTTCTCCGGTGGCGATTACGCCGTCCGGATGATACAGATCCATCGGCTCCAGAATCTTTTGCCCATCCAGATAAAACTGGACGATGCCGTAATCAATCGCTTTGGTCAGTCGGGTGGCGATTTTGTAGGTTCCCTTGTGTTTGATATCCAGTCCGATTCTCAACTTGGCGCCGAGTTGACCGGTCCACCACAACTGCTCGCCGTTTCGCCAATGATCCTGCGTAAAGGAGCCCATCCCCTGCGCTTCCAGATTGCCTTCGGGTTCCTCGAGTACCAAAATCCCCGCTACATCCAGCGGATAAGACAGCCGGGTGTAGTAATCAATTCTTTCCACCGGCGGCACGGGCAGATAGGGATCGTTTCCGCCGGGCGCCTGGTACCAATAGGCCGCCGCGGCGTATTGGGTCGGCCGACTGTCGGCAAAATATTTTTCGATTGTGCCTTCAAAGGAAGTCTGGAAGGGGACATTGTCGGCAATGTGCCATCGGTTTGCGGAGATATGACCCTTGTTGTATTCGCTGATAGTCAGGTTGTGAAAGGGCTTTTCAAACAGTACCCAGTCGCTCCAGGCATAGCCGAAGTAATCTTCCGAGCCGGTTCCGAAGGTAGAGGGAAATTTTTCGCCGTCGACAAAGAATTTTTCATCTCCCTCTCCCCACCAGCCGCCGCGGGGATTCCAGATCTGAAGCTGAACCCCGCAAAAACGTCCGCGGCCTTCGGTCTTCAGCAGGGTCCAGTCGATCCATCGCTCTTTTTCTTCAGGCAAAAAGGCGTCTCGGTGCCATTTGGCATGAAATCGCCCGTAAGAAGAGGCCTCCATCGAGTGCGGAGCATAAGTAAGCTCAAGGGTCATCTGCCGGTTCTGATCGCCCTCATTGCGCAATTGAATGCG
>JAKJEN010000094.1:0-303 GCA_022705405.1 Planctomycetota bacterium
ATGAGACCACCGCGACGCATTATCACGGCGACCTGACCGATGATGGGATTGTGAACATGCTGGATCTTGCCGAACTGGGCTCCGGTTGGCAAACCGGTTATGATCTGCAAACCCTGTTGCATATCGCCGACGACTGGCTGCTGGACACATCGCTGCTGGTACATTGGCCGCTTGACGGCAATGCCAACGATGTCAGCGGTAATGGCTATCATGGGACGGTGTACGGCAATCCGATTTGGACATCCGGCGTTTCCGGGGGAGCGCTGGCGTTCGATGGCACAGCCGATTATGTGAAGGTGGACG
>JAKJEN010000094.1:313-10182 GCA_022705405.1 Planctomycetota bacterium
CGGCCTGGATCAAGTCGCCGGGCAGCGGCGTCAATATGGCCATTGCCAGTTGGGGTGCCGCCGTATCAGGGCAACAGTACTTGTTCGGTATTTTTGCCGACGGCGGAGTCGTCGTATATTCGGCCGGTCCGTATGCAAAAACTGTACAGGGAATTCTGGATGACCAATGGCATCATGTAGCCGTGGTGCTGCCGAACGATGGATCACCGTCGTTGGGTGAGGTTCAGTTTTACATCGATGGCGTGCGACAAACAAATATCCAATTTACGGCTGATGCGGCAATTCATACCGTTGCCGCCGAGGATCTGCTGATCGGGGCGGTGTCGATGTCGCCGGGTCAGGCGACGGCTTTTTTCCAGGGATTCATCGACGACATCAGAGTCTATGACAGTGCATTAACCGAGATGGAAATACAGGAAATCATGGCTCGACGATAGGGCATTATTTCCATGACGATCGCTGAACAACGGACAGGTCGTCCAGACCGAACATGCAGGATAGGTTTGATGCATGCATAAACCGTGCATCAGGTGAAAGCAGAATAGATATGACTGTCTCCGGCGACACAACCTATTACTACATTGTCACTGCCTGCAATGCTCATGGGGAAAGCAACGACTCCAACGAAACCGTTGCCGTGACAGGCGTTCTGACGACCTATCTGAAATTCGACGAAGTCAGCGGCAGCACCGCCGCCGACTCCAGCGGCAACGGCTGGGACGCCATGCTTTACAATGGCCCTAGTTGGGTGTCTGGGGTTTATGGAATAATAAGTATCGCGATCATATTGGTCGCGTTTCCTGCAGCATTCGGATCGAGCATGGAGAAGAGGTATCAAGATGCCCTTCGTGATCACGGGGCAGGCGACTCGAAAGTCGCGGGCGCCAAGAGCGCCAGTGATGCGATATATTCCGGCATTCCCTGGTACGACAATAATGGAAACATAGTCAGTGCTCACAGCGCAGGCATTATCAAGGAGGCCGGACTTTATTACCTTTTTGGAGAATTCAAGAGTGACACGAACAACGCCTTCACTGGATTTAGCTGCTATTCATCGCGAGATTTGTACAACTGGACCTTTGAAACTATCGCGCTGCCCGTCCAGGAATCGGGACGCTTGGGGCCCAACCGGGTCGGCGAACGGCCCAAAGTGATGAAGTGCCCCCAAACCGGTGAGTATGTCATGTACATGCACACTGATGACCTTAACTACAAGGATCCCGCCGTTGGATATGCGACCTGCGACACAATCAACGGACAGTACACCTTCCAGGGTCCGTTGAAATTCAATGGAGATCCGATTCAAAAATGGGATATGGGCGTTTTTCAAGATGATGATGGGAGCGGTTATCTGATCACACACTCGGGCTATCTATATAAACTGAGCGACGATTACAAAAGCATTGTCAAGAAAGTGGTTGACAATATGACAGGTGCCTGTGAGGCGCCGACAATTTTCAAAAAAGACGGGACGTATTATTGGCTGGGCTCCGATCTTACCGGGTGGGAGCGAAACGATAATTATTATTTTACAGCCTCCTTGCTCGAGGGCCCATGGGTTTCAAGGGGATACTTTGCCCCTAAGGGTTCATTGACCTGGAACTCGCAGACCACGTTTGTGCTTCCGATTGCCGGGACGGAGGGAACCACATACATGTATATGGGGGATCGATGGGCCTACCCACGTCAACACTCAGCCGCGACCTATGTTTGGCAGCCGCTTGTATTTGACGGTGATGCCATCGCGTTGCCTGATTATAAGCAAAGTTGGAAAATCAACACGTCCACTGGTACTTGGGCGGTGTCAAGCGTCGAGGGTGAAATCATAGAAAATACCGACATGGACCGAATAGAGTATTCTGATGGCTGGGAAGCAACCATACTAGCAGACGGATTTTCGGATCACCGGTCCGATGTCAAAGGCGCCTCATTCTCGTTGGAATTTGAAGGCTCCCGAATTGGGTTATACGGCGTGGCAAGACCGAATGGAGGGTTTGGGCGGGTGGAAATTGCCGATGGCAACGAAACAATTATCAGCACCATTATCGAGATGTATTGCGCATATCCTGAATCATCTCTGAAGTTCCTCAGTCCTGTGTTGAAGCCCGGCAATTACAAACTTACTGTAACTGTTTTGGGTGAGCATGGTAACTGGACCACTAAAAATGGAACAGTATGGGGCAGCACCGATGATTTTATTTCGGTGGACAGAATCGTGGTAATCAGTGGAGAATAGTATTGGAAAAACAATGAGGTTTTCTTGGAGGCTTGTCACAATTGCAATGGCGAATGTTCTATTATATGGCACCTCATTTAAATGGAAAATGCCAGTTAAATATTAGGGTTCAAATCCTAAAAAGTTGATAAACATATAAGTTAACACTTCTGGAGAAGAAATAACCATGAATAAAAGCCTAAAGATTATATTGCGTGCAATAACGATTTCTATTTTTTGTTCCAATCTTTGGGCACTTAATGACGGCGATGGGCTCCAGGCCAATCAAATGTCGGATGCCTACAGCTGGGACAAGCAAACACGTTTCACACTCGAGAGAATGGCGGAGAATCTTGAGCGTACACTCAAGCCCTGGCCTGTGCCTGACCGCACTTTCAAGGTCGAGGAGTACGGCGCCGTCAGCGATGGTGAAACGGTTAACACCATCGCCATTCAAAAGGCCATCGACGATTGTTCTGCGAATGGCGGAGGCGTGGTCCTGTTCTCTCAAGGCGACTATGTGACCGGTACGATTGACTTAAAGTCCGGTGTCATGCTTGAAATATCTAAAGACTCCCGGATTCTCGGCAGCACCAACCTCAAGGATTATCCAGATCGGGTGGCCAAACGCAAGACCGTTATGGATACTCATATGGATATCCGGCACTCATTGATTTTCGCAGAGGGAGTGGAACGTGTCGGCCTCAGGGGCCCGGGCACCATTGACTTTAGGGGTACAAGAGAAAACTTTCCGGGCAAAGAAACGATCGCCAAGCTGCCCGGACGTCCTTTTGGTATGAGATTTATTGACTCCAAGCGCGTTGTCGTAGAAAACATCCAACTTACAAACTCTCCCAGCTGGATGCAGAACTATTTAAACTGCGAGGATTTGATTCTTCAGAAGATTAATATTGTGAACCATACGAACTGGAATCAGGATGGACTTGATCTTGACGGCTGCTACCGTGTCATCGTGCGTGACTGCTTCTTTAATGTTTATGATGACAGTATGTGCATTAAAGGTGCCAGTTTACGGCCGACTGAAGATATCCTGATAGAAAACAGTACTTTCTACACAAAATGTAATTCATTGAAGATTGGGACTGACACTCAGGGCGACTTTCGAAGGATTTTGGCGCGTAATCTGGTTTTGGGCGGTGCTCCGGAAGGCCTGCCTGTTTTTAACAACTCCCCTACAGAGTCGGGGATCACTCTGGCAACGGTTGACGGCGGAGATGTTGAAGATATTCTGATCACGGATGTAACCATAAACCGGGCCCAGTGCCCCATCTTCCTCCGCGTCGGCAGCCGGGGACGACTCATGCCCGGTATGCCCAAGGCTCCTGTCGGAAAGCTTCGAAGAATTGTGATAGAAAATGTCAAAGGTCATGACAATGGCCAGCAGGGATCATTTATCTCCGGCATCAAGAACGGCTTGGTGGAAGACGTTGTCATCCGCAATGTGGATCTTACGATGTGCGGAGGAGTCAGCAAACAGCCGACTTGTGTTCGAGAGAATGAGGGAGGGTACCCTGACGCTCACCAATTTGAAAACCCACTGCCCGCCTTTGGGTTCTGGATCCGGCATGCGCGCAATATCCACTTCTATGATATTCGGATTGCTCCCCAAAAGAATGATATCCGACCACTTTTTGCAACAGGCGGCAACACAAAGGACCTATACCTCGATGGTCAGCCAATTCCGCTGTCCCGTGATTCTGGGGCAAATTAAGAAACAACGATAATGTTGTTTATGAAACATGGGACCTTCTTAATATTGGTCACTGCGGTCTTGATATTTTTACTTAATGAAGAAATCTCCGATGCGGTTATTTCTGGGCTGATCCGAATCAAGACTGGCGGATTGCAGGCGGATTTTCTCAATCAGAGATGCTGTTGTTCCGCCGTAGTTCTTCACAACACGCGACGGATCAGTTTGACGGACCTGTTGATACACTAGACAATTCTGTTGCCCTGTACCGAGCCTATATCGGCCGGAGAGAAGTGGCTGGCGGCGCTGCGATTGACGTATATGTTGATGACATTGTCGGTTCTGCGGCCGATGGTTCGCAGCGCACGGCGTATGACGGGATTGGGCTTGCCCCGGTGCTTCATGGAGATCTGACCAAATGACGGGAAAGTTGATGTGCTGGATATTGCCGAACTGTCCAATAGCGGGCAATCGGTCTATACAATGGATCGACTTAATAGATATCGCTAAATGACTGGCTAAAGCAACTATCTGAAGAAGATATTGAACTGTTAACGATTAAATAGGATGTAAAAACGATGAAAAAAGAATTGCTTTTAAATTTTGTTATTCTGTGCTTGGGTTTTACAAATATTACACCCACCCATGCAGCAGCGACTCCGTCATTCGATCCTGACACAAAATCCGGGGACAGTCACCTGTTTTTATAATGCTGTTATAGGCCCAATGGAGCAATTATAATAAATAGACTAAAATTTCAATTCGTTTTGGATCCTATCCCAAACGCTTAGCTGCCTCATCCGCCAATCCCTGATTACGCTCCGCATAGATGGCCGTAGCACTCATATTCGTATGCCCCAGCGTCGCCCCAGCCGTCTCATATCCCATTTCCTTGCGTACCTTGGTTGCCATCGTATGCCGCATTTGATAGGGTGTCCAGTCGGGTATCAGGACGGGGTTTTTATTGACTATTGAATAATTATCTAAACACATTATAGGTTCAATTTTGCACAGTGAAAAAACGAACGAAGCAAATTTTGCTGCCGCGACTGTCTTCCAATGCTCTCTTTGACGGCTTCTGCCAAGTGTTCCACGTTGTCGGGAATAAAGTTGGCCAACTGGCTGTATTTGCTGTGGTTCCAGACCTGCTCGTCAGGATTCAATTCAGGCGCATAGGCCGGAAGCCACTCCACATCAACCCGATTGCCAAATCGGGACTTCAAACTCCGCACCCCACTGCGATGGACCATCCACCGGTCAATCACAAGAATGATTCCTGCCGGGAAATGCTTCAACAAATCAGCCACAAACGCCTCAAAATCGTCGGCACGAATATTGTGGTTTTCAATCGAAAAATACAGCCCCAAACGGCGGCGTTTCGGCGAGCAGGTTACGGCCGAAATCACCGACAACCGATCCCGGCGATCCCAACTGCACAGAACGGGCGTTTGCCCTTTGGGAGCCCATGTCCGCCGGACGGTCGGTTGGAGCATAAACCCACTTTCGTCCAGAAAAACGATGGTTTTACGCGTTCTGCGGGCTTTTTTTTATACGCGGCCAATCCATCTGGCGCCATCCGGCAATGGCCTCTTCATCCCGTTCACGGGCCCGCTTTTCAGGCTTCTGGCAACTCCAACCCATCCGCTGGAGAAGATGCCAGACGCTGGATGGGTCGTAGGTTATCCCGAAATGCTTTTGGATCACTTCAGCGATCCTCCGCAGGGTCCACAGTTCGGTCGGATAGCCGTTCTGACGTGCTCCCTTCAGCAGCCACTTTTTCAGTTGATCGATCTGTTTTTCAGACAGACAGCACGCCCGTCCCGGCGGACTGTGGGCCTCAAAGAACGCCTCGCCTTGCTGTTCATAGGCCACACGCCATTGAGTTATGGCTCCGGGCGTTACGCCAACGAGACGAGCGGTCTCGTTTACGCGATGTCCCTGCTGGAGCAAAGCAATCGCCTTGCGTCGCCTATCCGATAATTGGTCAGGGGTTCCTATGGGTCTCATACCCCTATTATCGGCAGGAATACGCTCGTTTATTTAACTTTTCAAAGATCAATAAACGAGCATAATCAAATTTATTATTACCATATCTTCCGAGGTTCCTATGAGCACCCTCACCCCACGATCCCCACGGGTCGATCCAGTTCAGCGGATTGTTGCCGCAGTAGGCGTACAGATTCATCCCGTCGATGTATCCGGCCGGGTCGGTCTGCATAAACCGCCCCGCGTCCGGGCTGTAATCCCGCATGCGGTAGTAGTACAGTTCTGTGGTGCTGTCCCACCGCCGGCCGGTAAACAGATACGGATTGCCGTACAGCAGCGGATGGCTGGAGGCATACACGGCCGTATCTTCCGTCAGCCAGTTGCCGTCAGGGCCGCCTGCCCGCATCACCCGCGGCCGGCCATATGGATCATACGTATAACTTTCTTTGATATTGCCGGCGCTGTCGCTCAGCAACCGAATCGACCCCAGCGCATCGGCATAGTAATAAAACCGGTTCCCGTTACCGCTGACGTATTGAACCGTCACCACAGGATTATCTATTCCCGGCCCATAGATGTATTTACGTATCAAAGAGCCGCTGCCGCTCTCCCTTTTTCTGAGAGCCGTATAGAATCATCTTCAGACCCAGAAATCCAGCACCCCTCCAAAGTCGGCAGACTCCTTAGCAAACTCCTTATTTGTTCCCTTCTATTTTTTGATGTCTTTCCAAAGCAGCCGTTTCGCTCTTATTATACCCCGCCGATTTCGGCCGGCAAGCCATTTCCCCAATTTTTTGCTTACTTTTTACACAATTTTTTGCTCCACCCCCAAAACCCTACCCCTTCCCTCTCCAACCCCGCCGCCCCCGGCGGTGGCAGGTAAGGCAAGAACCATGACCAGAAAAAGAACTCTCAGAAAATGTGCGAAAGATTCTTGACACTACCCCCCCCCAATAAAGGATGGTTGGGGAGATGACTTTGGGTGTCTTGTGTGAGTAAAATCGATTCTACACTCTCATCACTGTCACATCGGTCTTGATTCGGTGGGAGTCGGGTGAGAACTTCTCAAGTTAAAAAGGACCTGCTACTTTTATTATTTCAGGGTTATTGTTTACCATGACTCGCTCAGGACCAAATTCTGAACTCAGCCGATTGTATAATTGATTTTTAATTTCTTCAACAATCTTTCGATTATCTTGTCGATTAGGGCTGAGACCATTGATATTGATTACAAGGTTCTGTTCTCCTTCAATATAAACGATAATACTCAAATTACCTGAAACCAACTTAACGCTTGTTTCCCTATATATCGCAATAGGCTTAAGATGTGCAACATCTTCTGGGACTGTCGTCTTTTGTGCCAACTTATAAAATTCAACAGTCTCTTCAATAATTTGGAGAGCATTGTTTATTTCTACTTGGTTTACACTACCGTTGTCTTGATGTCGGCTGTTGCCTTTCAGGACTACATCATAGTTTGTGGCATAGTCACATCCCAAACAATAAAGAAGTATGATTGGTACAATTAAAATCAATTTTTTCATTTTGTATCCTTTCATTAGAAAATACTAATCCTATGGCCACGGTCTTGGAGGATTAGAATACGGTCCCTCTTCTAACCAGTTATCTGAATAGTATCCACCATGAACAGCCCAGTCCAATGCATGAGCTGGAAGATAAAGTGGACCAAGCACTTCACCTTGGTAAGTGTGTTGCATCTCATGTGGCCAGCTATAGTTTCCTTGTCCATATAACATTGTATTTCCAAGGGTCAGAGCAGCACCATCAATTATTAAAGGACAATTAGTAAATTCTATGCCATTATGTTCAATTTTTGGCATATCTCCTCCCAATGGCACACCTACTATTCCAACTGCTACACCCAATGCCGTATTAGGTGCATTCCACGCTTTTTTAACAACTTCTCCTAAAAACCAACCAATATCTCCAAGCATATCTCCAAGAGAACCTTCCTTTTTATCCAAACCCCACGGATCAATCCAGTTGAGTGGATTATTCCCGCAGTAGGCGTACAGGTTCATCCCGTCGATGTATCCGGCCGGGTCGGGCTGCATAAACCGCCCTGCGTCCGGACTGTAATCCCGCATGCGGTAATAGTACAGTTCTGTGGTGCTGTCCCACCGCCGGCCGGTAAACAGATACGGATTGCCATACAGCAGCGGATGGCTGGAGGCATACACGGCCGTATCTTCCGTCAGCCAGTTGCCGTCAGGGCCGCCTGCCCGCATCACCCGCGGCCGACCATATGGATCATACGTATAACTTTCTTTGATATTGCCGGCGCTGTCGCTCAGCAGCCGAATCGACCCCAGCGCATCGGCATAGTAATAAAACCGGTTCCCGTTACCGCTGACGTATTGAACCGTCACCACAGGATTATCTATTCCCGGCCCATAGATGTATTTACGTATCAAAGAGCCGCTGCCGCTCTCCCTTTTTCTGAGAGCCGTATAGAATCATCTTCAGACCCAGAAATCCAGCACCCCTCCAAAGTCGGCAGACTCCTTAGCAAACTCCTTATTTGTTCCCTTCTATTTTTTGATGTCTTTCCAAAGCAGCCGTTTCGCTCTTATTATACCCCGCCGATTTCGGCCGGCAAGCCATTTCCCCAATTTTTTGCTTACTTTTTACACAATTTTTTGCTCCACCCCCAAAACCCTACCCCTTCCCTCTCCAACCCCGCCGCCCCCGGCGGTGGCAGGTAAGGCAAGAACCATGACCAGAAAAAGAACTCTCAGAAAATGTGCGAAAGATTCTTGACACTACCCCCCCCCAATAAAGGATGGTTGGGGAGATGACTTTGGGTGTCTTGTGTGAGTAAAATCGATTCTACACTCTCATCACTGTCACATCGGTCTTGATTCGGTGGGAGTCGGGTGAGAACTTCTCAAGTTAAAAAGGACCTGCTACTTTTATTATTTCAGGGTTATTGTTTACCATGACTCGCTCAGGACCAAATTCTGAACTCAGCCGATTGTATAATTGATTTTTAATTTCTTCAACAATCTTTCGATTATCTTGTCGATTAGGGCTGAGACCATTGATATTGATTACAAGGTTCTGTTCTCCTTCAATATAAACGATAATACTCAAATTACCTGAAACCAACTTAACGCTTGTTTCCCTATATATCGCAATAGGCTTAAGATGTGCAACATCTTCTGGGACTGTCGTCTTTTGTGCCAACTTATAAAATTCAACAGTCTCTTCAATAATTTGGAGAGCATTGTTTATTTCTACTTGGTTTACACTACCGTTGTCTTGATGTCGGCTGTTGCCTTTCAGGACTACATCATAGTTTGTGGCATAGTCACATCCCAAACAATAAAGAAGTATGATTGGTACAATTAAAATCAATTTTTTCATTTTGTATCCTTTCATTAGAAAATACTAATCCTATGGCCACGGTCTTGGAGGATTAGAATACGGTCCCTCTTCTAACCAGTTATCTGAATAGTATCCACCATGAACAGCCCAGTCCAATGCATGAGCTGGAAGATAAAGTGGACCAAGCACTTCACCTTGGTAAGTGTGTTGCATCTCATGTGGCCAGCTATAGTTTCCTTGTCCATATAACATTGTATTTCCAAGGGTCAGAGCAGCACCATCAATTATTAAAGGACAATTAGTAAATTCTATGCCATTATGTTCAATTTTTGGCATATCTCCTCCCAATGGCACACCTACTATTCCAACTGCTACACCCAATGCCGTATTAGGTGCATTCCACGCTTTTTTAACAACTTCTCCTAAAAACCAACCAATATCTCCAAGCATATCTCCAAGAGAACCTTCCTTTTTATCCAAACCCCACGGATCAATCCAGTTGAGTGGATTATTCCCGCAGTAGGCGTACAGGTTCATCCCGTCGATGTATCCGGCCGGGTCGGGCTGCATAAACCGCCCTGCGTCCGGACTGTAATCCCGCATGCGGTA
>JAKJEN010000095.1:0-6324 GCA_022705405.1 Planctomycetota bacterium
ATTGGGACAGGATTTTCATCGCGGGAATAAAGACCATCGAAATACCCACCCCTACAAGAATCCGCGCCAAAAAAGCCATCGGAAGATTTTGCGACAAGGCAAACAGAACACTGCCCAAAAAGGCAAGAATAAGAAAATAGGACACCGTTTTCCGCGGTCCCACCGAATCCGACAACAGACCGGCCGGCAGCTGCATTATAGCGTACACATAGAAATAAACCGATCCGAGCAGACCGAGCATCCCGGCGGTAGTCTGAAAATCCTCAATCAGATCCTTGGCCACGACCGAAAGAGAGAGCCTGTGAAAATACACCAGCACATAAGCCAGCGCAAGAATTGCAAAGATTAACCAGCGATAGACAAATGCCTTCCTCCGTCGGTCTGCCTCCATTTGCAATCTCCTGTTCAGGATGTGTGGCTGAGCCATTCCTGAAGATTTTTTGCCAGAACTTCCACGTTTTTTTGCCGCAGGATATGATTTTTGATGTTTTCCGGTATCTTCAATTGGTCCATCGCTTTTTGCGCCCGTTTCCAGAGTTTATCCTGCTGGCTGCTGCTGTTGGCCAGGTACAATTGTCCAACCAGGTCCTGTAGACGGGACAAAGCGATTGTATCCATGTTTTTATAGTAGTTCGATATGATCTTCTGCTGATACGCTGAATAATTCCGCTGAGCCATTGAAGAACACTCCAGTTCAAGTTACGATCCTTGCCGACGGAATAATTTAACAAGGTTTCTCCAGTCGTACAAGAAAAAGACGATAAATTGCCTTTATTCCAGACAGAAAATAATTTTTAAACTAATTTGCTATTAAACAGTATTATTTTATTGCAACAAAAACTTTTTTTGTTATAGTTTCGTTTAGTTGTGATAAAAAACCTTTTATTGTGAAACAAGGAACAATAAAACAATAAGTTGTATAAGAAATTCTTAAAAAAGAATTTATGGAAATAAAACCATTTTGCGCTTTGCGGTTTAATCGGGAGGTTGTAGGTGATCCGGGAACTTGTATCTCGCCTCCTTATGATGTTATCGATGAAGTTTCTCAACAGGAACTTTATAAAGCCAATCCCTATAATATAATACGTGCAGATAAGGGTATCATATATCCAGATGATTGCCCTTCACATAATGTTTACACCCGTGCTGCCGACTTTTTGCGACAGGCCATAAGCGACAAAGCCCTGGTTTACGAGCCCGAGGAGGCCCTGTATGGATATGTACAGGATTTCCATATTGGCCGCACGAGTTTTCAGCGCAGCGGAATTATTGCACTGGGCCGACTTCAGGCGTTTGGACAGGGTATTCGGCCGCATGAAAAAACGCTTGAAGGCCCCAAAGCAGACCGGCTGAACCTGACCCGCGCAACGGCTGTGCAATTGGGGCAGATTTTCATGCTCTACGAAGATCCGGAAAAAACCGCTGAGCGGATCATCCGGCAGGCCATGAAGAATGATTCTGCTCTTGACTACACGGACACGCAGCAGGTGCGCCACCGGCTTTATGTCATCTGTCAACCCGATCAAACCAAGGCATTTGTTCGCGCAATCGCCTCAAAACAGGGCATCATTGCAGACGGACATCACCGATACGAAACGGCCCTGAATTACTGGGCGGAAACCGGCAATCCAGAAGCTCAATGGCAGATGATGACCTTTGTGAATATGCACAATGAGGGACTTGTCATTCAGCCGACCCACCGGCTGATTGTTGGGCTGTCAGATTTCTCTGTCCGCCATCTGCTAAAGAATATATCGTCTGATTTTGACGTCCAGAAATTTTCTTTTGTCGACAAAGCCCAAAAAACCCAGGCCCAGATTCTGATGCTAGACCAGATGAAACTGAGCAGCGCTGAGGACAAGACATCTTTCGGCCTGTATGCGGCCGACGGCGCTTTTTATGTTCTGACGCTGCGAAGTTCGCAGGCCATGACCAACCAGGCCCCGCAGATGAGCCCGACCGGACGACGGCTGGATGTCAATGTGCTGCACCTGCTGATCCTTGAAAAATACCTGCAAATCAGCGAGGCCAAACTCGCCGCCCAGGCCCATATCAGGTACATCAATGATCTGGGTCAGGCCGTTGAAAAATCTGTAGAGCAGGTAGATGACGGCAGCGGTCAGGCGGTTTTTTTTGTTAATCCGACGCGGATGAGCCAAGTAAGAGATGCAGCAGAGGCAGGCGAAAAAATGCCGCAGAAGTCCACCTTTTTTTATCCGAAAATATTCAGCGGCCTGACGATGCACGACATGCAGGCCGAACCGAAAGAAACCCGTAATTCCAAACCCATGAAACAGGAGTGTACCAAATGACAGACTGGAGAAATCCCCCCAAACTATTCATACCCGGACCGGTACACGTGCTGCCGGAAGTCCTGCAGCAATTGGCCCGTCCCACGCTGGGACACCGCAATAAGGAATACACCCAGCTCCAGAAAGAAACTACTGACATGCTGAAAAAGATCCTCTTTACTGAGCAGCATGTCTTTTTGTGCAGTTCTTCCGCTTCGGGCATCTGGGAAGCCAGCATCCGTAACTGTGTTAAAAAGGATGAGCCCGTACTGTGCACAATGTGCGGGGCTTTCAGCGACAAGTGGGCGGATGTGGCCCGTTCCTGCGGCCGAATTGTCGATGAACTGAAAGTCGAGTGGGGACAGGCCACAACCCCCGAACTGATTGACAAGGCCCTGTCGGCAAAAAAATATGCGGCTATTACGCTGGTCTATAACGAAACCAGCACCGGCCTGACCAATCCGGTGTACGAAATTGCCGAGATGATGAAAAAGAAATATCCGGATGTCTTGGTATTTGTCGATGCGGTCAGCGGTATGGTTGGCCTGCCGATTCATTTTGACAAGCTCGGATGGGATGTGGTCTTTGCCTCGGTCCAGAAGGCCTTTGCCATTCCGCCGGGATTTACAGTCATGGCTGTCAGCAAACGGGCCGTCGAAAAGAGCAAATCGGTGCCTGAGCGCGGCTACTATTTTGACTTTCAGAGTTTCGCCAAGTCTGCCGAAAAGGATCAGACCCCGACAACTCCCTCGATTCCGCACATTATGGCGCTGCATTACCAGTGCACACGGCTGCTGGCCGAGGGAATGGAAAAAGTCTGGGCCCGCCACAAGGCAATGGGCGAATATGCCCGCGCCTGGGCCAAAGAGAACTTTGCTGTTTTCTGCGATGACAAATATGGATCCAATACCCTGACTACAGTAAAGAACAACCGCGGCATCGATGTGTCGGCGGTCATCAAAGCCGTCCAGTCCAAGCACAATGTCCTGTTCGGCAACGGCTACGGAAAATTAAAAAACGAGACGTTCCGTGTCGCTCACATGGGAGACATTACACTCAGCGATCTCAAGCAGGTTTTGGGCTGGATCAAAGACGAAGTCAAGTAAACCGGTAAATCTAATCCCAAGGCCTGACGGGTTTCCGGCAGGCCTTTTTTTTGAGTCAAGGCAAGCGCGAGTGTTTGACCTTTTTGTTTTCGCTTAAAAGATTAACAAATAGCAGATGTGATAAGTCTTGATATTTTGCTTTTTCCTTCGTCTTCTTGCCTTGGCATAACGTATTGGTTATAATGTCGGTTCTGTTTAAATATCAAACAAGAACAGGAGTATAAAATGGCTAAAAACTTTGCGATTGCCGGGGTTACCGGCGCAGTAGGTCAAGAATTTATTCGGATTATGGAAGAGCGGAATGTGCCGTTTAATAGCTGCAAGATGCTGGCTTCCAGCCGCTCGGTTGGCAAAAAAATTACCCTCAAGGGTAAAGACTATACAGTTGAAGAACTCAGACACGACAGCTTCAAGGGAGTGGATATTGTTTTGTTTTCCGCAGGCGGTTCGCGCAGCAAGGAATTTACCCCCTCGGCCGTGCAGGCGGGAGCGGTGGTAGTGGACAATTCCTCCTGTTTTCGGATGGATCCGGAAGTGCCGCTGGTCGTTCCGGAAATCAATGGCGAACAGATTCGAAAACATAAAGGCATCATCGCCAACCCCAACTGCACGACGATCATTGCGATTATGCCGATCTGGCCTTTGCATAAGGCCAATCCAATCAAGCGGATGGTTGTCAGCAGTTACCAGGCAGCAAGCGGAGCCGGTCAGGCGGCTATGCTCGAACTGATCCAGCAGGCCCGTGAAGCGCTTGACGACAAGCCGGTCACGATCAGCGCCTTGAAATATCAACTGGCGTTCAATGTCTATTGTCACGACTCCAAGATCGGTCCCGGCGGCTACAATGAAGAAGAGATGAAACTGGCCAAGGAAACGCGCAAGATCTTCAATTGTCCGGATATCGCGATTACCGCCACGTGCGTAAGGGTACCCGTCCTGCGGGCTCACAGCGAAAGCATTAACCTTGAATTCACCGATCCGATTACCCCCGACCAGGTTCGGGATCTGCTAAGTACCGCTCCGGGAGTTCGCATCGTTGATGATCGTGAAAAGAATCGATTTCCGATGCCGCTGGACGCTTCAGGCAAGGATGATGTGCTTGTCGGACGCATCCGCCAGGATGAGTCGATCCCGGACAATCGCGGCATCAATCTGTGGATTTCAGGCGATCAGATACGAAAAGGCGCCGCACTCAATGCCGTCCAGATTGCGGAAAAATTATTTTAGCCCGATCCTTTTTTGAAGTACACTAAAGGCCGGATTCAATCCGACCTTTTTTATGAATGAAAAAAGACGAAAAATAAAGCTGCTCCTTCATTATGACGGAAGCGGTTATCACGGCTGGGCCGCTCAGCCGGGCATGGCGACAATTCAGGGAACCCTTCAGGAGGCATTTTATAAACTCTGCGGGCAGGCCGTGACAGTGGTCGGTTCATCCCGAACCGATGCAGGTGTGCATGCCCTCGGTCAAACGGCCCATGTCGTCCTGAACGATTGTCCGGTGCCTACAGAGAATCTGCAAAAAGCCCTCAATCGCCTTCTTCCGGCAGAGATTGTCATCGCCGACCTGCAGGAGGTCGAGGATTCTTTTCATGCGATTTCGTCCACTGTCAGCAAGGTGTATTGCTATACGATCTGCACCGATCCGTTGCGGCCGGTCTTTGATATCCGCCGCTGCTGGCATTATCCGGTCAATCTGGATAGTGGAGCTATGCAGCAGGCCGCCCAACGGCTGATTGGGACCAGAGATTTTACATCCTTTGCCGCAGCGGCAGACCAGAGGCAAAGTTCCATACGGACAATCCTCCGATGTCAGGTTCTCTCCGATCCGCCCTGGATCCGATTTGAAGTTGAAGCCGATGGTTTTTTATATAATATGGTGCGCAATATCGTAGGTACCCTGACGGAAATAGGGCGCGGACGCTGGAACCCGGAAAAAATAGATGAAATTTTGGAGGCCCGCGACCGTGCCGCGGCAGGGCCGATTGCCCCGCCTCAGGGTCTGTGTCTGGTAAAGATTCACTATTAGAAAGAAAAATTGTCGATGAAGAAGAGTTGGATTGGCTTGGCGGTGTGGGGGTTGTCCTTGCTGCTCAGTCAGGAGGGTTGTATGATGCAGCATCGCCAAAATAAAGGGGTGGGCGATCCGATGATCATTGCCCATCGCGGTTTTTCCTATGCGGCGCCGGAAAACACACTGGCTTCCATTCAATTGGCCTGGCAAGTCGGCTCTCCTGCGGCCGAGTGTGATGTTTATCTGACCAAAGATCGGCGGGTTATGCTGATGCATGACGAATCAACAGGGCGAACATGCGGGGTTGATCTAAAAATGAAAGAAACCGACTCGGAGGAGCTGAGAAAACTGGATGCAGGAATTTGGAAGGGTCAGGAATACGCGGGCGAAAAAATCCCTTTTCTTGAAGAGGTCATTGAAACGATTCCGAAAGGTCGAATCCTTTTTATAGAGATCAAGTGCGGGCCGGAAATTCTTCCGTATCTCAAAGAGATCATCGACCAAAGCGGCAAAGAAGATCAGCTGGTTATCATCAGTTTCAACCTGGAAGCTGCTACGAAGGCCAAACGACTAATGCATAAAATCCCTACATACTGGCTGGTTGGATCTAAAGAAGACGAACAGACCAAACAGACCATTCCCTACAGCGATGATCTGATCCGCATAGCGATTGAAAACGGCCTGGATGGGCTGGATCTGCAAAACAAAGGCATCACCGCAGAGTTTGCGCGGGAGGTATTCAAACACAATTTACGCCTCTTTACCTGGACAGTGGACGATCTGCAGGAGGCCGATCGCCTGCAGGAATTGGGAATTTCCGGAATCACCACTAACCGCCCGGATTATTTGATAAAACATCTGTCAGATAAGAAAAGGCGCAACAAGACTCAATGAAAATAGTACACATCATAAC
>JAKJEN010000095.1:6334-10020 GCA_022705405.1 Planctomycetota bacterium
TCAGGAAAATACATTGATTACCTGTCGGCTGTTAGCCCGCCGCGGACATCAGGTAACACTGATCACCGGACCTGCCCTCGGACCCGAAGGGGCGCTGTTTGAACAGACCAAAACGGACGGCTATGAGGTCATTCCTATCGATAAACTCCGTCGCGCTGTCGATCCGCCCAAAGATGCAGCGGTTTATTTTGAATTGAAAAAACATCTTCGACGCCTGAGTCCGGATATCGTCCACACCCATTCGGCCAAAGCGGGAATCCTCGGTCGATATGCCGCTTGGGCACTCAAGGGCAAACTGCCGGGTCGAGATCGTCGTCTGCCGATGGTCGTCCATACCATTCACGGACTGGCCTTTCATCCTTACCAAAATAAACTGGTAAACTCATTTTACATCCTGGTCGAAAAAGCGGCGGGCAAACGTACAGATGCGTTTATTTCTGTGGCCGATACAATGACTGAAAAGGCCCGGGCAGCCGGCATTGGCCTGAACAAATCCTGGACGACGGCCTATTCGGCCATTGAAGAAGAGATGTTTTTGACGCCTCCGTCGGATGAGCAGATTCATTCCTTCCGGCGAAAGTACAACATCCCATTGGATGCGTTTGTGATTGTCAAGATCGCCCGCATCTTTGATCTCAAAGGCCATGAGTATGTAATCCGCTCGGCCCAAACGCTGGCTCGGGCCTATCCGAACGTCATCTGGCTGTTTGTCGGAGATGGCCTGCTGACCGAGCAGCGAAAAAAAGAAATCCTGCAGGCCGGTCTTCAGGAGCGGTTTCGTTTTACCGGTTTGCTGCCGCCGTCGGAGATTCCGCTGGCGATCCATGCCAGCAATATGCTGGTGCACTGTTCTCTGCGCGAGGGGTTGGCTCGTGTGCTGCCGCAGGCCCTGCTGTGCGGCAAACCCGTGGTCAGTTTCAATATCGACGGGGCCCCAGAAGTGGTCAATCCGGATACAGGATTTCTGGTTGAACCGGAAAACACCCAGCAATTGATTTATGCAAGCCGTATGTTAATTGAAAATCGGAACCTGTGTCTGCGGATGGGAAAACAGGGCAGAGAGTCTGTAATTCGTAAATTTGCCCCCGATACGATGGTTAATACCATCGAAGGCGTCTATCAGAAGCTGATGAAATAAACAAACAACAGGAAAAAAATTTGATTTAATCACCTGTTCACAAATAGGTGTATTTTTCTCTAAAAAAAATTTTTTTTTTATGTAGGTTTTGATCCTGCAAGCACTAATGAAAATCTAAAAATATTTTCTTCTTTTTCTGCTTGTATGATCTCTGATCGGGGGTATTATATACAGAGTACTTAAACAATATGTTGTGTTGCCGGAGAAGGTTTCACAATATCTTGTAGATTAATAAATTTAGACAGGGAGGTCACTGTGTCTGATATGAGGAACACCGATATGAGCCGTACAGCTGGGACAAAAGGGCTTCAGCCATGGGAAAACCAGCCGAGCGAATCCCGAAAAGGTATAAAAATTGAGCCGTTTTTTTCGACTCCCGGCCGACACCCGTTTGAGGAAATCGAATGGGAAACCCGGCAAGTCAAAATAACGGACGATACGGGCAAACCGATTTTCGAGCAGAACGATGTAGAAGTACCGGTTTCCTGGAGCCAGTTGGCTACCAAGGTCGTCGTCAGCAAGTATTTCTACGGCGAAGTACGTTCTGAACAGCGAGAAAATTCGGTCAAGCAACTGGTGCATCGTGTCTGCCGCACAATAGCCGACCGCGGTCGAAGCAGCGGATACTTTCAGACCGAGCAGGATGCCGAGAATTTTTATCAGGAATTAACCTGGCTGTGCGCCAATCAGTACGGTTCATTCAATTCGCCGGTCTGGTTTAATGTCGGCTTATTTGATGTGTATCATATCGATGGCAGTCCACATAACTATCATTGGAATGACCACTTAAACAAAGCAGTTCCCTGCTCCAATAGTTATGAGTACCCGCAGGCGTCGGCTTGTTTTATCCAGTCTGTTGAAGACACAATGGAAGATATCATGCGCCTTGCCCGCAGCGAGGCGATGCTGTTTAAGCATGGTTCAGGAACCGGTACAGATTTATCCACTTTACGGAGCAGCCGCGAGAAGCTTTCCGGCGGCGGCCGACCGTCCGGCCCGCTCAGTTTTATGCGGGTTTATGACCAGATCGCTGCGGTTATTAAATCCGGCGGCAAAACCCGTCGGGCTGCCAAAATGCAGTCTTTGAAGGTGGGTCATCCGGATATAAAAGAGTTTATTACCTGTAAAACAGAAGAAGAAAAGAAGGCCTGGGCATTGATTGAGCAGGGCTACGATCCCAATGTCGCCTATGAAAGCATTATGTTCCAAAACAGCAATTTGTCGGTACGGCTGACGGATGACTTTTTGGAAGCGGTAGAAAAGGACGCCTCGTGGACGACCCGCTCTATCACCGACGGCAGGGAATCGGATACCTATTCTGCCCGTCAATTGATGCAGCTGATCGCCGAAGGAACGAGAATATGCGGCGATCCGGGCGTACAATATCATTCCACGATTAACAAGTGGCACACCTGCCCCCAATCCGGACCGATCAATGCCTCCAATCCCTGCAGTGAATACATGTTTATCGATAATTCGGCATGCAACCTGGCCTCGCTGAACCTGATGAAGTTCCGCAATGACAACGGCTCTTTCCATATCAAGCGGTTTAAGCAGGCCGTACGGCTGTTCATTATCGCACAGGAAATCCTGGTCGATACGGGCAGCTATCCCGAACCCCAGATCGCTGAAAACAGCCATCGGTTCCGCCCGTTGGGATTGGGATTTGCCAACCTCGGCAGTCTGATTATGAGTTTGGCTCTGCCGTACGATTCTCAGCAGGGAAGGGTCTGGGCGTCGGCGATTACAGCGCTGATGACCGGTACCGCATATGCCGTCAGTGCGGAACTGGCTTCGGTAAAAGGGCCTTTCTGCGAGTATGAAAAGAATCGGTCGGAGATGATGAAGGTCATCGCGATGCACCGTCGGCACGCCTATGACCTGCCGGAAATGCACTGTCCCGAAGACCTGCTCAGCGCCGCTAAAAATGCGTGGGATCAGGCCTTTGACGCCGGTTCCCAGTTTGGCTATCGCAATGCCCAGACGACCGTGCTGGCCCCGACCGGAACCATCGGCTTTATGATGGATTGCGATACAACAGGGGTCGAGCCGGATATTGCCCTGGTTAAGTTCAAACTGCTGGCCGGCGGCGGCATGCTTAAGATCGTCAATCGCACTGTGCCGATGGCGCTGGAGCGGCTGGGCTACAGCCCCGAAGAAATCAAGGAAATCTGCGACACAATCGATCGGGATAATACGATAGAGTCGGCGCCGGGGCTGCGAAGCGAGCATCTGCCTGTTTTTGACTGCGCTTTTAAGGCCAAAGGAGGCAAACGCCATATCCACTATACGGCCCATTTGAAGATGATGGCCGCCGTTCAGCCGTTTTTGTCCGGGGCAATCAGCAAGACGATCAATATGCCCAACGAGGCGACGGCCGATGAGATCTTCTCGGCATATCTGGAAGGATGGAAGCTCGGACTCAAGGCCGTGGCGATTTATCGAGACGGCTCTAAAATGCTCCAGCCGGTCAATGTCGAGCGAAAAGAAGGCGCACGTAAAAAGAAATCTGAAGAAAGTCAGCCGATCTCCCGGCCGTTCCGCCGCC
>JAKJEN010000096.1 GCA_022705405.1 Planctomycetota bacterium
TAAGGAAATCCGATTGCCGAAACACCGCTGACAGACAGAGTCTTTGTCGGAAGTTCGCTGACAAAGGACTGGTCCGGGCAGACACATAACCGCGATGTACCTGCGAACCGATGATACGGTTGATCGGAAAAGATCGGAAGCATTTTATCAAACAAAGGAAGGCCAAAGCCCTCGGGCGTTTGTACCCTGGCTGTTCCGGCCTGCTGGATCCAGATTTGGTAGTCGCCGATTTTATGTGCAGAATAATCATAGGACATTCCCATCTGGAGATAAGCCGCCCTGTCAAGCGATAGAATATCTCCGGATTTGCCTCGTCCGGAAGGCGAGCCATCCGGAAGAAATTGAAAATCCGTCTGCAGGATCACAATATCCTGCCACTGAGTTGAAAGATCGGCCGCAGCTACCCATCGACTGCCGTCTGATTCCCGAATTTCAACCACAACTTTTCGAAGATTGTCTGATCCTTTGATCCGCAGGGTCAGGGCATTTTGGCCGGGTTGCGAGACAAAGGGGCCGCGGAAGGTATCCCATCGCGAAAAATTCCGGATGTCCATCTGAGCGCATTCAAATCCTTCTTTATTCACCTTCGAAAGCGTGCTTGGACTCTTTATATTGTCACAATCTCTTGACCAGCCGGAAAGATCCGCCTGAGAAAAATCAATGACGATATGCCTGTCTGTCGCATCCTCCACCAGCGTCCTGAGCAACTCATTCTGTGAATACAATTTACCCCGGTGAGCATAAACAGGAGTTTTAAAGGCGTATCCGCCCATCGTGATAAGATCGCCGCCGTCGCGCAGAAATTGCATCAGGCAGTTTCTTCCGGAATAAGGAAATCGTTCGCTTGAGACAAATACAAGACAGGAGATCTGATGGACAGTAACGGATCCGTCCGCAAAATCCTGATAAGATATCTGCTGAATTGGGTAGCCGGCCTCCCCAAGCGCCTGCTCGAGCGATGGGCTGGATCCTATAATCCCAATCGTATAATCGGCGGCCGAATTCTGCCCCCACCCGCACCCTGTAAGAAGAAACAGTCCTGCTAGGATCGCCCTTCTGCCCGCCAGAGAGATTGGACGCTTCATTCCTGCTCCATTTTTGAAAAGGTCAGATTTTCCGGATACTCGTACTGATTCTTATACCAAAATCGATAGATACCAGCCACTCCAATCAGGAAAAAAGCGAGCGTCACATAAAAATCTCTGTAAGATCGGATCATCAATTGCATTGGCAGCAGATACATCGACACCATCCAGATAAAAATAAACGGCAGCGAAAGGATGTCATAGGCATGCTCTCGATTGAGCGTTTTTTGAATCTCCGGCGCCAGACGTTTCTTGAAGGGCCTCCAGAAACCAAAAGGCCTTGTGGTCAGATAAAAGTGTTCAAGCGTTTTCTGATCCGCAGATGGAGCCAAATAGGTCCCCAGAACCGTAAAGACCAGAGAGGCCAGGGTCAGGACGATAAACTGGGTTTGCTCTGTCCAGTCCGGCCAGATCAGCCGCTGGAGAATGGCCGCCAACATACCTCCAAAAGTGCCGACCGCAAAGCCGACCCCGTTAAATCGCCACCAGTAAAGCCGCAGGATCCCCGGAACGGCCAGCCCCGACAAAAGTCCCATTGTGATCCAGCCCCAGACATCATTGATGCTTTTGGTGTAATATCCCATGGCAAACCCCACCGCAACCAGGAGAAGCCCAAATACGTGAGAGGCCGAGATCAGTTCTTTATTGGAGGCATTGGGCCGGAGGAAGGCCTGATAAATATCCTTGGTAAACAAGGCCGAAGCCATATTCAGCGTGGTATCAAAAGTGGACATAGCGGCCGCGAACAGAGAGATCAGTATCAACCCCTTAAAGCCCGTTGGAATCATATATAATATCGCCGCCGGCAGAACCTTTTCCGCCAGAACGATCCCCTCATAGCTGATATACTGCAAATGAGCTGCCCAGTGTTCGCCGAGAATCGACTGCAAGGACGCAGCCAGCTGCGGATAGTTCTGCGGCGAGTTGGCGATGGCAGACAAAAGATCAGACCACTGGGCCTTGGGAATATTGGGCACAGCCAGATGAATCTCTGCCGCCGCCGCCGACAAAACGCTTGAATCGGGGAAGATATCTTTCATTAAAACCAGCCCAAGGATGGCAAACCCCATCATCATAGGCCAGCGGAAAGTCAGCAGCGCAGACCAAAGACAGGCAATTTTGCCGCATTCTTTGTCGCTGCGAGCGGCAAAATACTGAGGCGTATTGCCCGTCCCCAGACCGATAAAAAGATTGCGAAGGAGCAGAAAGATTGTAAACATAAACAGACATTCATACATTTCATATCCCTTCGGCATAAAAGCCGCCCGCTGGGGAAACGAGGTAATCCACTCCGGATTTCCCGTTACCTCCTGAGCCAATTGGGACAGTTGTTCGAATCCTCCCACTTTCATAACGGCCGTGGTGATGACGGTGCCTGCTCCCACCAGAATCAGAAACACCTGCAATAGATCGCAATACACCACCCCGTAATACCCGGAAATGACCGTGTACAGAGTCGCGACGGTAATCAGTATCAGTGAGGCATAAATCGGAGGCAGCTGCGGAATGAATGTGGAGATAAATAATCCAGCCCCCTTCACCAGATAAGCCAGCATGCCAATCGTGAAAACAATTCCCGCCGCCGCGGATATAATTCGCGCGGCTTTTCCGCCGGGTCCGCTTCCGAATCGATAAACCTGCCATTCGGCGCCGGTCATGCAGTTGCTGCGGCGATGCCACTTGCCCGTCCAGGCCATGACAAATACAAGTCCCAGCGGCACGCCCCCCCGAAATTCGATAAACAAACCCCTCGGCCCGAACAGGTAAAGCAGCGAGGTGATAAGCATGGTCCCTGTCATATCCAGCGACCAGCCCATTCCGGAGATGCCGATTGCCCACCACGGCAGCGATTTACCCGCCAGAAAATAATGTTCTATTGATTTGGAAGCCAGATTCTTAAAATACAAGCCCAGACCGACCAGAGACAACAGGTACAGTCCGATCAGGGCATAGTCAAGCATCGTTAAGTGCTGCAATGTCAACCTCCGTTTCTTTGAGTTATGTCTTTTTTCTCCGGGTCAGACCGAAAGGACTGCGACGGTTTACCGCAACATCAATCGATCTATTATTTTCAGGAATTCCGGCATATATGTATCGTAGTTGCGGCCCGCCTGGTTTCGTGTCTGAACGACGATCAGGCGGTTCTCCAGATCCACCCTGAAAATCGCTGAAGAGGCCGCCCCGTGACCGATAACCAGAGAACTGAAAAGATGCCGACGACCGGTGATTTGCGCCTCCGGATCCTCTGTGTTCATCCAGGTCATACCGATGCCCCAGTTCTTTTGGACGGCGGGAATATACGGATTCAGTTCGCAGGGCAAAAGCTGTTTTAAAGTTTCAGGCGAAAAAAAACGTTTACCCCCATAAGTTCCTTCATTGAGGATCAACTGGCCGATATGGGCGATATCCATCGGTGTGCTGGTCGAACAGGTAGCCATATCGTCCAGTACCGTATGGCTCATCCCCAGCGGCTCGAACAAATATTCATGCATCATAAGGAAAGCGGTTTTGCCGACAGCCATCTCCAGGGCCTTGCCCGCCAAATCATATCCCATCCCATTGTATTCGTGCACTCGCCCTACCGGCAGATCTTTCAGACCCAGCCAGATGGCATTTTCAAGCCAGGGGTTATGCATCCCGCCGAACTCATAATGTCCTGTAAGCCCTGTTGTATGGGTAAAACAATGCCGGAAGGTAATCGTCTTTTCGCCTTCGGTGGGAAGCTCCGGCAGAAAACGCCCTACCGGATCATCTAAACGAATCAGCCCTTGATCGACAAACTGGGCCAACAGCATGCCGCTCATAAATTTAGTAATAGATGCCATGAACATCGGCGTATTTAGGGTAACCGCAGTACCATCGGCAGTTTTTCCGAATGGTTCGTGAAAAAAGATTACGCCTTCCTTGGCGATCAGAACCGCAAACGGCTCGCCGCTTTCTTCATACCACGTTTTGCAAAAGTCTCGTATTTGCTGGGGTGCATTCTCTGCAAACCCAGCTTCTTTTGGGGTTCCAACCCGCAACAGAGGGGTCTCTGTGTCAACGTTCTGCGGCGGCACAAGCGGCTTTTTTATTTGGCCGGCCTTCAGTATATGACGTTTGAGTCGTAAATGGATTTCATCGTTAACAATTTCCGGTGTTTGTGCCGCCATCGGCATAGAGTCATAAAGCCCCGACTCTGATAAAAAGCTCAATAAGACCGGCCCATAGGGATCGTTTTCCAAAAAGTCAAAAAAAGCCTTCCCTGCCCATGCCGAAATCATGTACTGGCCGGCTTCCCAAGCAGATGGCTCGATTCCAAGGCCCGGCAAATAATCCATTCTGGCATAGGGCCCTCCGCGCCACGGATGCCACCATGGGCGGGACCGATTATATAAAACTATCCGAGTGTCGTCTCTCCATGGATGGCTGCCCTTGTCAATGGCATAAAAGGTCGCTGATCGGCGAAGGATTCTTCCGTCCGCTAAAGAGACCTGAGCATAGGCCAAATAGCGCCCCGACTTGTCGAACGACTGAACTTCGTTCAAAGATTTGTCAAACCATGTCACTTGCATTTGCTTATTTGCGGTAAGAGATCTGATGCATCCCTCGTCAGACCAGGTAATTTCGGGACGTTTCCCTGTTTCAAATATGTATCCCCAAGGGGCTTTCGGAACAATTGTAATATTTTGGAGGGCACGGATCTGCTCTGTATCTAATGAGCCGGGATTAGCCACTGCCGCTTTTCCGATTACAATGCCATTGTGCAAAAATCGAAATTGGAGAGGCCACGACTCTTGTATCGGTAATATAACAGAAGATTTTTTAAGTCCGTTTGAGATTTTCTGAAGGCAACCAACCTCAACCTTACGACCATGGTTGTCCAGAATATCAAACTCCGTCAAGTCTTTATCGCGTCCTGCATAAATATCCATCCGCAGATCGCTTTGACTAAAAGAAGTCTGATAATTCAGCAAATGTTTATCCGCTGTCGTTTGTTGTAATTGAAGGCGGTGCATCCAGTTACAACTATGGCTGACCGAATGAGGATACCATTGCCACTGTCGGGTTGATTGACCGCTGTCAGAATCATTTGCGAAAATCTGTATTCCGATTTCTGTCCCGATGGACGGACTGATCCCAATATTTGACCAGGGTAGTTGGGTCATTATTCGATAACCGTGTTCGGTTCTCAGGCCGACGGAACGATGCCGCAGCGGGCTATCCTTTTTGTCTCGAAAATCATAGAAAAAACTTTTTAAGTCACCCTTGGCGTCAACCGCAAGGATAAGTTGATAATACCCGCTGCCTAAAACCAAGGGGCACAAAAAGATTTCTACGCTGTCATTGGCCCATAACTGATCATTTTGGTTATTTACTACTATTTCGTTATCGGATACGTCTATATAAAGAAGAAGATTATCATCATTCCAGGCAATTTGAAAGCTTGCCGCAAAGTCATCTGGATTGATAAGTTTGCCGTCCGCTGAAAGAATCAGGTCTGCAAGCAGATAATCAGCGTCACGATCAAACAATCGAAGATCTTTGCTGATTTGATCAGAATACCCAATCCTATATAATAAGGAAATATCGCCTGCACTTCCAGCATTAGAAATATAACATATTGTGATTATTGCATTTATAACAATTTTATATAGTTTCATAGAAGAAGGTCTCCGCAGGATAAAATTAATTATCCTATTAAAGTACTTTATCAGAGGATATTATCATTTTACTTCAGGTTCACAAAGCAAAATCTTTTGATATTTTGTCTTTTTCTGACCTTACATTATATAAAACAGAAGTGTTTTTCCAAATATTGAAAGTTTTATTCCGTTTTATATCATCAATAAAATAATTATATCTACTTTAATAATAAATAGTTATAATTATTTTATCCAGAAATAATAAAAGATAATTAAAATATTAAAGTATTTTAACTATCTACAAAAAAATTAAACGGTCTTGATAAACTTATAACACATTGTTATATAAAGAGTTATGACAATTCATATAAAATTGAGTTAAAATTTTAAAAAAAACATTGACAGCTATCTCAAATAATGATAAAGTACTTTAATGATTTATGAAAATGGACCGTTTTTGGGATAACCTATGAAAAAAACATCCATGCCGCAACTGAAGGATATCGCAAGCGAGGCCAGCGTCTCGCTGACTACCGCCTCTATTATCCTTCGAAATGGGAATGGGCGCTTTGCTGAAAAAACCCGCCAACGAGTTTTGGATGCAGCCAAAAAACTCGGTTGGAGGCAAAATCTTCTTGTCCAGAGCATCCAGACCGGAAGAACCAGAACTATTGGCATTCTGATCCCCCCTTTTGACTCACACTGGACTAATATTTTGACTGGAATCCATCAGGTCTTGACCGATGCGGATTACATGCCCATAACGCTATGGGTCGGCGACGGCGAAAAATTTGCCGACAACGGGGAGGGCTTGGAACAAATTCACAAACTCGTAGATCGGCGAGTAGAGGGGGTGGTCGTCTGGCCGGATTTTGCGACTGCGTACGAAGATTATTTCCTCGAATTGATAAAACGGGGAATTCCATTGGTCGTAGTGGACCATGAACTGGATAATCATCATGCGGCCGATTCCGTACAGACGGACGAAGAGTTAGGCGGCCGATTGGTAGCCGAGCACTTACTGGAACTTGGGCATACCCATATCGGCTGTATTACTGAATTTGTAAAAGCGGCTCGAAGCTGGCAGCTTCGCCGTATGCGATATTTTGAATTTGCCCTCAAGACACTGAATCCTCAGGCACGATCCAGCTTTTGGCATATGGCGGAAGAGGATCGAGATGCCGTGCGGATCGCCAAAGAGGTTCTCCAGTCTCCGGATTGCCCGACGGCGATTTTTGCCGACACCGACCATGTAGCAAACGATGTATATAATGCGGCCGCCGATCTGGGCCTTTCCATCCCTGAAGATATTTCCGTGGTGGGTTTTTCCGGACTGGATTTTACAAAGCGAATGCGGCCGCCTCTGACGACAGTCAGGCAAAATTCAGTGGAAGTCGGCCGATGCGCCGGCCGAATCATTCTGCAGCGAATCACAAAAGAAGTCACCGGGCCGGTTTCCACTGTAAAAGTCGGCTGCGAGTTGATCGTTCGGGATTCTACAAACAAACCTCGACGATAACAAAATGAGCGAGATTTGAAAAGGAAAAAAGGGAAATATTGATGAATCTGGAGGTGTGAAATGAGTCGAAGATGGGTAATGATGGGCGTATTGATTTTATTATCTATTGCTGCGTTAGGACAAGCAGCGTATCTGCTTGAAGATTTTGAATCCTATTTACTTACGCCTGCGGATCCGAATGAGCCGGTGGACCCGAATGATGTAAACTACATCGGACACGTTTGGAAAGAGCGAAATCCAGTGGTGGGTACAATTGAGGTTACGGATGTGGATCACCAATCCGGCAACCAGTGCATGAAATACACATTCCATTGTGAAAATGACCCTTTTTGGTCTGAAGTTTTTACAATCCTGCCTGACAATATAGATATATCCGGCTATAAAACGCTCAATTTCTGGATTCGGGGCAAAACCACAGACCAGGCCGACGAGGATATGTATATTATTCTATATACTGTCAAAGATCCCGGCCAGCCAGTAGTTGACCACACCAATCTTTCCATGCTGGGAAAGTCATTGGTTTTCAAAGCGACCAAGTTTACAAAATGGAGAAATTTGCGCTTCCCCCTCAATTATAATTATGAGCAACTGAAAAGAGTTCGAGCCATTGGATTCGGAATGCGCCCCGCATCTTACGGACAAGGGTTCCTTTACATTGACTCGATCTCGTTCGAAGAAAAGAGTTTCGGCGGATTGATTAATGATTTTGAAGATTACGAAAGCACCGAACAGCTGCTGGCAGCCAGCGGCACAACCGCAGGTTATGATTTCTACTTTCCGCCAGACGCTAACCAGACAACCGTAGAACTGGAAATGACCAATCCGGAGAATATCTTTGCCGGCGAAAAATCGTTGAAGATATCTTATGACAACAGTCTGCCGCCGTATTTTTCCAAAGTGGCGTTTTATCGGCCGCTGAGAATTCATCATGTCTGGACATCAATTGTAGTAGGTGGCTTGGACTATAACCCCCTGACAATCCATTTCAAAATAGAAAAACCCCAGGGGAACATTCGAGTCGCTCTGATTGATTTCGGCGGAAATGCTACGGCGGTTTATGATTATCCTGATCCGGATGCCCTCAAGCAGCCGACCGACTGGATTCGCTGGGACATTGACCCCAGAGATGTATACAATGACCCAGAGTCGGATCTCGAGGAGCTGTATGCCATCAGGCGGATCGAGGTTCAATTTACCTCGGGCGATTATGGAACGGGCGTTGCCTATCTGGATAATCTGTCTGTAAATATCTGTGGACAAGGATGGGATAACGGAGCGGTCGGCGACCTGGACGCGGACTTTAATAAAGACTGCACCGTTGACCTGGAAGATCTTTCCCTGTTTGCCCTCCAGTGGCTGAAGACCGGCTGCAATTCAGACAATAAGTACTGCCAAGGAGCCGATTTCAGCTACTACGGCGTTCGAGACGGAAAGGTGAACATCGCCGACCTGGCCATCTTTACAACAGATTGGCTGCGCTGCAATATGTTCTATGAAGGCGACTGTTTTGAGATTAAGTTAAGCGAACCGCTTCCTTATTAAAGCGTAACCCTATAGTTTAACGATATGTCAAGAGCGATAGGTATAATTTGGGTTTGTCTCTGTGCGTCTGTGATCCACGCGGCGGATCTTCAGATGGACGCCTGCGATGTATCCCATCCGTTCGTGGGATTCGGCGCACAGATTTGGCCGGGGGACCTGCGGATAGAATCTCTTCTGGCAGACTTTAATATAAAGTATGTGCGGATGAAATTCGGCGGCAACTGGAATCCGCCTGTCAATGCGACACAGGCCCAAATGGACGCCTATGTCGCCGGAAAGTATAACGGAGATAACGGCATTCGCAATACCTATTCGATGCTCAACCGGCTAAACATCGCGGTTATCGGGAACTTTTTTGAGGGCCCGTCCGTCTGGCTGGGCTCTCAAAACACCCTGAAAACGGAAAACCTGAGCGATTTTGCGCGACTCTGGGGCTCTATTGCCTATTATATGGAACAGCACAATATGCCCATCCGTTATATTGAGATGTTTAATGAGCCCGAGGGCGATTGGAATATCAAAGTCCCCGGCGCAAACTATAACACCGTGGTTAAACTTCTTCGTGATGAATTGGACAGCCGGGGTCTGACGAACGTTGGAATCGTCGGACCCGGTCTGGCCTATTTGCTAAACGGCCCCAATTGGGTCAATGCCCTGGACGACGACGCGGCGGCCGTCCTGGGATGAAGGATGGGGCAATACCTCCGCCCTGCCGAGCTTTTTGGACGGCCGATGGAAAAATTATTTTGGCGGATCGGTCAGCAGCGTCGATCCCGATCATGACAAATTAATAATCGTCACCGAGTATGCAACCGGAGTGCGAACTTATAACGGAATAACATTTGGAAACGACTTCTGCAATACCAATCAGTTTGCCCAGCGAAGTCTGGAAAACACGCTGACGCTGATTAACAATGGCGCCAATATTTTGTGTTACTGGGAAGCGGCCAACCAGAGCTGGCAGAGCGAACCTAT
>JAKJEN010000097.1 GCA_022705405.1 Planctomycetota bacterium
AACACCTTCACCCCCTCGATGGCCGCCTGATCGCCGGTGCCCTCCGTCACAACCGCCGTCAGCGCCTCTTGAACCATCCATCGGGCGATTTCCGGCTTGATAACAAAACCGGCCCCTGCCGTCGAAGGCGTCGCTTCTTTCAACTGTCCCTGAGCATCCACAATCGCCCGAACCAGATGCGGCTGGATCAGGGTGCCGCCGTTAGCCAGAATACTGTACGCCTGTACCATCTGAAGCGCCGTCACAGACACTTCATGCCCAAATGCGATCCGCGTGGGGCTGTATTTGCTCCATTTATGAACCGGACGAATCAAGCCCGGCTCTTCCCCGGCAAGATCCACGCCGGTTGCCCGGCCGATACCAAAAAGAGACAACCCGTCATACAGCGCACGAGGGCTCATTTTCAACCCGATCTTGGCCATCCCGATATTGCTCGAATTGAGGATAATTTCCCGGACATTCAAATTCCCGAACCGATGATTGCCAAACTCATGAATGCCCCCGTATTTCCCCCAATATCCATCCTCGCAGTAAAACACCTCCTCTTTGGTAATCGCCCCGCAGTCAAGGGCTGCCGCCGCAACGAGGGGCTTAAAAATGCTGCCCGGCTCAAACGGATCGGACAGAATCCGATTTTTTAATTGATTGGAAGAGACCTTTGAGAAATCCTTGGGGTCAAAATCCGGAAGCGACACCATCGCCAGAATGGCGCCGGTCCAGGGATCCATCATCAGGCCGATTCCGGACTCGGCCTGATATTCCTGTATTTTCTTTTGCAGCGCCTCGCGGACAATCTGCTGAATTACCACATCCAGGGTCAGCACCACATTATCGCCGTTTTGCACGGGCAGCCGTCCCTGCGGATCGGCCGCCAGCGGCCTGCGCAGCACATCCACCACAAAAGTTTCCTGCCCGCCCTTGCCCGCCAGCGCCGCATTATACTTCATTTCCACCCCCGCCAGACCTTCCTGGTCAGCGCCGATAAAACCGACCACATGGGCCGTCAGCGGCCCATTCGGATAAGATCGCTTCCAGGCCTCTTCAATCCCCACGCCGGGGATACGGGCCTCCAGCACGGCCCTTCGCTGATCCGCCGTGATCTCGCAGTCAAGACGGACAAAACCCGGATTGTGAGATTGAAGAATCTGCTTGGACAGTTCATACCCCGGCGTCTCCAAAAGCGGCTGAAGGGCCTCTGCTGCCAGTTTATACTGCTCGCTTTCGAGAAGACGTCGAGGTTCGGCAAAGACGTTATAGATCATGCTGCTGGCGGCCAACACCCGACCCCGTCGATCCGTAATCAGGCCGCGCTGCGGCGATTGACGCACTACTGCAAACCGCTGCAAACGGCTGGCCTGTTCATAACGCGGCCTTTCCTGAAACTGCAAATCATACAGCCGACCCGACAAGCCGGTCAGGCCTATCAGCAAAAAAAAACAGACCAGCACGATACCGGTCCAGATCCGAATACTCGAGCAGGCAGAAGATCTCACTGCGGTGGCTCCTCATAAACGGGTTCTTTCGACAGCGACTCAAGAATCCGCTGCGGCTGAATCAGACCCTCCAGTTCGAGTTGTTTTTTCCAGAGTTGCTGGGTCAGCTGGTCCTGACGGACCTGAGCCAGACGCGCCCGATGAAACAGACGAGAAGCGCTGGTGCGAAGGTGAATCGTCAGAATCAGCGACGCAGTCAGAAAGAAAATAATATATCGAAGACGGGCACGCGAAAACATCGCCGATCCTCAACGAGCCGGTATTTTTAAGCGAATCCCCGCCGGCACATGATCCGGATCAGGAATCTGCTGACGGTTTAAAGACGCTATTTCCTTATAGCGCTTTCCATCCCCCAGATACCTTTCCGCAATATCCCAAAGATGCTCGCCCGAAGCGACCAGATGCTCTCGGTATGCGGCTTTTTTGGCGGTTTCCGAAATCGCCGCCTTGGCGGTACCGGAGGTCGGAACCGGTTCAAAAATTCCTTTGAATTTTTCAAGAAGTTTATTTTCCGCCCTGGCCGGCTGACTGTTCGGCAAAGTCTGTAATTGTTCCAATGTCGGAATCCGCAGTGAATCGCCGGCGCGAATCGCATCCGGAGATTCCAGAATTGTGCTGTTGGCCTCATACAATTTCTGAATCGTAGCCCGTTTGTTGCCCTCCTCTTTCCCATAATAGCGAGCGGCTATGACAGCCAGATTTTCCCCGCTTTGAATGATATGGGTTTTGACAGCCGAAGGGGCTGGGGCAGCCGGAAGCGGCGGAATAACCTTTGTCTGTTGGGGAGCCGCCGAGGCCGCCGTCAGGGATTGCTGGACCACCGCCTGCGCTTCGGCCGCAATCGGCTCGATGACGCGCACTTCCTGCGGCGGCGTACTCTGACGAAGCGGCACAAGATCCAGTTCCCGGGCCACTTCCGCAACGGCCTGATCAATCACAATTGATTTGCCGGGCGGGGCCTGTACGGTCGTTTCCTTCACTGACTTTTCTCTGTTGATAAAACCCGCAGGGCCATTAATCAAATAAGCGATTACTACGATAAACAGAAATCCCAGCAGCAATCCGATTTTTCCATCTACGGTCATACATAACTCCTTGTTTGGCTTCTTATAAACGTTTAGCGATCCTCAATTTAGCGCTTCGGGATCGCGGATTGGCGGCTTTTTCCTCGCCGCCGGCTTCTAAGGGTTTCTTCGTCAGAATTTCATAAATTCCATCACTTTTGTTTTTCCTGAAATTGGCCTTAACCAGCCGGTCTTCAAGACTATGAAAACTAATAATGGCAAGATACCCCCCCTGTTTCAATAAATCAGGAGCGTTTGCCAGCAAAATTTCCAGGTTTTCTAACTCGCTATTGACCGCAATTCGGAGGGCCTGAAATGTCCTCGTCGCCGGATCAATCCGCTGTAATATCCGTTTTCCAGGCCGATAAAGGGCCTTGCGGACAATCTCAGCCAGCTGAGCCGTGGAGGTGATTTTCTGCCCCTGCCGGGCCTGCGCTATAAAACGAGCGATTCGGCGGGAAGCCCGATCCTCGCCGTAGCGATAGATCAGATCCGCCAGCGCATCGACATCCAGCCGGTTTACCAAGTCGGCAGCCGTTGTTTTCAGACGGTCATCCAGCCGCATGTCAAGCGGCATATCTGACCCGAAACTGAGGCCTTTTGACACATCCTCCAGTTGGGCTGAGCAAAAGCCCAGATCCGCAAATATCAAATCCGCCTGATCCAGCCCGTTTTTCTTCATCGCCTCCGGCAGCCGAGCAAAATTTTCTCGCACCAGAATAACCTTGCAAGCCAGGCGGCTGAGATTGAATTGGGCCCTTTCGATGCTTTTTGGATCTACGTCCAGCCCAAGAATCATCCCCTCAGGGCCCAACATACTGCCGAACAGCCGACTGTGGCCTCCATGGCCGACCGTTCCATCCACAATTCGCCCATCCGTGGGCAGCCGGATCCATTCGGTTAATGCCTCACATAGAACTGATTTGTGACTTGGCGAACTCCCCTCATGGTCATTCGCCAAGTCCTTGTGCGTCATGCAAACACCCTTCCCTGTCACCGTCTATCAATGGACGGCTATTGCCGCCGAACGCCCTGCCAAATTTTCGATATCCTCGGAAAAGCAAATCCCCTGAAAAAGAGGGCTTTTTCGTTTTAACTGCTCTAGCCGATCTTCCAGAATACCCAAATTGTAGTGCGTGTATTCATCCACCGCCCGTGTTCCCTGCAGCGTCCTCTGAAGTAAATGAATGGCCTCCGCTGTCTGCATAATTTATTCCTCCGGATTATTTGGTATAATTTCAGTTTCCTGACTGTCTTTGACCAATAATTCATGCCAGGCATTGACGATCTGTTTTTCAAAAGCGGGCCATTTCTCCGCTTCGTACCGATCCCAATCGGCCGTATTCCAGATTTCTATATGGTCTCGAACTCCAACAACCGTCACCTGGCTTCCCAAGTTGGCCCGCTTTCTTAACTTATCGCTGATCAGTATGCGCCCCTGATTATCAAATTCAACCGGCGAGCTCAGGGCGTACATCATACGCTGAAAATCAACTGCATCATCCGGGGCGGGAATCTTGGCGGCCGCCTCAGCCACCAGCCGATCAAAACATTTTTCCGGATACAGACCCACAATCCCGTTGGGGCAAAGAACCAGAAGAAAATCACCCCCAAACACCTTCGCGTCGATCATGCTGCGAAGTTTTGTGGTAATAAATAGACGGTTCTTCCCATCAATCGAATATTCGTATTGGCCTGAAAGTTTAAGCATGGGTTTTTATCTCAAAGCGGCAATGGAATAACCCAAAGTCGCCTTGTTTTCATTTAAGTTCACCCCAGCTTTTATTTTCTTTGTTCCACTTTGTCCCACTTATCCTCGGTTTTATGGGAAACTATACACCATATCATTTTTCGTGTCAATCAATATTTTTTCTTAATTTTTAAAAAAATATTTTTTAGGTCCGATAGAAAGCGGCTTTTTGAAAGATTACAGTTCAGACCATATTTAAGATCAAAAATATATCTTATTAAGGAATTATGGATCTATAACGTCTCAATTTTTGGTATTATCTTAAATTTAAAGACAGTTGTGTGTTTTTCCACGGGCCGACACCCCAACACCCCCCACCTTCCCGTTTCTGCTTGTTGAGTTAAAAACTGATTTGAAAAAGAAACAACAGGTGTGGAAAAAAAAGCGGCTCCTTTTGGAACCGCCCATCCTGCTTTGTTTCAAATATTTATTGACCTTGCGGTGCCGATTTCCTTTTCAGCGCTTTCGCCGACTATTTTTGGGTCACTTTACTTAGCGGAATGCCCAATGCCTTTGCAACTCCCTCGCCGTAAGCAGGGTCCGCCTTCAGGCAGTTTCCAATGTGACGAATTTTAATCATTTCAGGCGCATCAGCCATATTTCGAGCCGTATTGCCAAACAACGCTTCCTGCTGCGCCTTGCTCATTAGCCGGAATAACTTGCCGGGCTGAGTGAAATAATCGTCATCATCCTGACGAAAATCCCAATGATCGGCATGGCCGTTGATTTTCAGCGGCGGTTCTGCAAATTCCGGCTGTTGCTGCCAGTCGCCGTAACTGTTCGGCTCATAGCCCCTTGTACTGCCGTAATTTCCATCGACCCGCATAGCGCCGTCGCGATGATAGTTATGGAACGGGCATCGCGGAGCATTAACAGGAATCAGATGATGATTGACGCCAAGGCGGTAACGCTGAGCATCGCCGTAGGAAAAAAGCCGGCCCTGAAGCATTTTATCAGGCGAAAAGCCAATGCCCGGCACAATGTTTGCGGGATTAAAGGCGGCCTGTTCGACCTCGGCATAATAGTTTTCCGGATTTCGATTCAGTTCTAAAACACCCACTTCAATCAGCGGATAATCGCTGTGATACCACACCTTGGTCAAATCGAAGGGATGATAAGGCAGTTTTTCGGCATCCAGTTCCGGCATTGCCTGGATATACATCGTCCAACGAGGGAAATCGCCTTTTTCGATACTGTAATATAAATCTCTCTGGTGGCTCTCGCGGCACTTGCCGATGACCTTTTCGGCCTCTTCATCCGTCAGGTTTTTAATTCCCTGCTGTGACTTCAGGTGAAACTTTACCCAAAACCGCTCATTTTTGTCGTTGATCATGCTGAATGTATGACTTCCGAAACCATGCATGTGGCGATATGTTGCCGGGATTCCGCGATCGCTCATCACAATGGTCACCTGATGCAGCGCTTCCGGCAGAGAAGTCCAAAAATCCCAGTTATTCAGAGCGCTTCGAAGATTGGTCCGAGGATCTCGTTTGACCGCATGGTTGAGATCGGGAAATTTCAGGGGATCGCGCAGAAAAAATACAGGCGTATTGTTGCCCACCAAATCCCAGTTGCCCTGTTCGGTGTAAAACTTGACGGCAAACCCTCGAATATCGCGCTCGGCGTCGGCAGCGCCGCGTTCTCCGGCTACTGTTGAGAAACGGACAAACACATCCGTCTTTTTGCCGACTTTGGAAAAAACTTTCGCCTTGCTGTAACGGGTAATATCCGCCGTAACGGTAAAATTGCCGTATGCCCCGGAACCTTTGGCGTGCATTCGCCGTTCGGGGATTACCTCGCGGTCAAAATGAGCGAGTTTTTCAAGAAACCAGACATCCTGAAGCAATTGCGGACCTCTTGGCCCCGCTGTCATAACATTCTGGTTATCGGGTACGGGACACCCTGCATTGGTAGTTAGTTTTTTCTTTTCTTCCATAAAACGGCCCCTTTCTTTTCTTTCTGTTGTATGCAGCATTTTTTACAATATCCTTCTATCGTAACGCGCAGATTTAAAACCTCACAATCCCGCGAAATATCTTTGGGAATTTCAATGTGGTCATAATCCTCGGACGTAAAATCGATGATGGCACGGCACTTCCTGCACTGAAAATGATGGTGTTTTTCAAGTTTCGGGTCAAACCGCCGGGCAGTTCCAAATCCTTCGACCTGATGAATAAGCCCTATTTCGGTAAAGGAGCAAAGGGTTCGATAGACCGTATCCAGAGAAAGGCCGCTGAAGTCTTTTTTGAGTCTGTTTAATATTTGTTCGGGCGTAGGGTGGTTGTCGGATTTCATCAGTTCTTTATAAATGGCGATTTTCTGACGAGTAACCCGCATCCCATTGGATTTGCAGACATCGCGAAAAAAATCAAGACTATACGGCATTCTCTTTATTGTCATATAATTCTTAATAATAAATTTGGGCAGAGTTGTCAAGATATCTTTTATAATTTTTGTACAATTGCAGCGGACTTCTCTTTTTCCGCAAGCAAAGTGTGTATTTTTGCCGTATTTTAAAAACTATAGCGCACGGCCGTGTACAAATGGGTGTTATCCCGAAACTGACCGAAGAAGGTATTTCGATAATCGCCGAAGAAGATATTGGAGCCGACCTCAAAGCCCAGATGATCGCTGGCCTTGTAATGTACATGCGGCCGCAGATAGGCATCCTTGTCCGAAGGGGAATAATACCCGAAAAATGACAACGTCAGGTTTTGATTCATCAGCAGCCGTGTCAATCGCAGCGTGACCACGTGACGATATTCATCCCGCGTAGAACCGGAGTTTTTCTTATACTCGTCATATCCGAGCATCTGCTCCAGGTAATACTGCACCCCTCCCGTAAAGTCCGGGGCGATTTCCTGCGTATAGCCAACCAGATATCGCATCTCAGAATTATCAATCATTGGATCTCGGCCGCTTTCATCGTCACAGGACTGGTAATAGCCGATTTCAGCATTGCCGATGCCTTTGCCGACCTGTCCCCGCACGCTGGCGCCATAGACATTCAGATCAGGAAATAGTGCCTGGCCCCGGCTGTTCATCCCAGCCGGACTCTTCCAGAAGCCGCGGTAGCCATACAGGGCATATTCATAGTTGTTGATGTTCTTATACAGCCGCAGAGCGATCTCATCATCCTGAAACCAGCGGTCGGGTTTATCTGTGTGAACTATCGCATCTCGCCCGGCTGTACGTCCAAGGGACTGATTCCAATAGGAGATATATTCGCCCTTGATGTGGCTGTCGCTGTCAAACTGCGGGGTATATACCACATCGAGATTGGCCAGATCACTGAAAATGCTGATTTTGACCGCATCGGACGGGGCCTTCAGATATTCCACCTGCCGGCCCAGAAAGTATGATTGCCAGTCCTTGGGAAACAGGTCATTGATAAAGAGCATATCGCCGGTACCCCAAGTCAGGATCTGTCGGCCGAGTTTCACATCCATAAACTCCGTCGGCTGAAAGGAGATCCAGGTCTCGCGGGTCTGGTAGCGGCCTTTTTCCAGCGTCAGATCGCCGTACACATCGCCTTTGTATTTGAACTCCGCCCAGTCGTTATAGGTGTACAGATCCAGTTGAAAGCGAGACTCCATTACGGACATGTCTTTTTCATATCGATCATTCTGGAGGCGGTATCCTCCCCGTATTTCATAAAAGCCGTGCGCCTCCAAAGGGGCGAACTGGCTCCAAATCGACGGTTCTTTGGGCTGGTCAGCCGCAACGGCCGCCGTCAAAACAACGGCAAGCCAGACGATAGAGATTTTGCCGGCAATCCATTGTCTTCCGGTCATCGCATCGCCTCCCGCGGCGGCCTCCGCAGATATCGTTCTGTAAAGATATCATCGCTGATGCCGATATTGTACTGCACATTGGAAAAGGTCATTTCCGTCATGCTGCCGGATTTGAGATCCTTCACTACCGATTCAGTGGTGGTGATATATTCCGCCTCTTTGTCGCCCTCTTTGGCTTTAATCGGTTCTACCTTCAGCGATTCAATGGTCCTATACAGCGTATCTGCCTTATCGAAAAATTCCATTCTGACCGGCAGGTATGTCTTGCGATCAATGCGAACAGTAAAGAACTTAAACTCCACCGACGCCGGATCTTTCGGAAGGTTTTTAACAACAAAGAATTCGTCGGTCACTTCTGCCAGTTCGTGGGTATCTTCCTCCAGTCCGCGGCCGGAGACATCCTCATACAGAAAATCCGATCCGACAAAGCTGGTTCGCTTGTCGGAAGCGGCGATTCGGTTGACCAGATCCAGCGACGGCAGATACAGCCAGCGGTCGTCGTCTTTATCCAAAGCCGTATGCTTGTGGACCATAAAGACCATCCGGCGGACATCCGGCGGCTGAAGAAAATACACATAATACTTCTGATCGCCGCCAAGCTGATCGTTTTTACGGAGGATGTTGAACTGACGCGTGCGGACATTGCCGCTTTTGTCGGTAATTTTCATCGACACACTGCTTTTGCCGTCCTGACCTTGATAATAAGCCATGAGATTGGCTTTGTTGACAATCTCATCCACAGAAGGAACATCCGACTTGTCCAGCGGCTCTTCGGCTCGTGCAGCTTGTGTTGCAATAGTGAATAGAATGATTGTACTTAACAGAACCCATTGGATCGTCTTCATCGTACACCTCGCTTTCGAATCGCTTCATTATGACTTTAGTCCGAGTTTTTTCAAGAACGTAATCATCGGACACCAATTGGTAAAGGCCGACTGCAGCAGGTTGACCCCTACAAAGGCCGTAAACCACAGCCAGTAAGGGCTGTGCCAATAGGCCAGCGCCGCGCTAAGAAGAATCATCGCCCCGGCGATTCCGCGCAATGTTCTTTCGATAGTCATCTTCATTTCCTTTCGTTAAGAGTGGCCTTTTCTGCCGCCATTTGGCAAGCTCTGCGACGAGAGAGGATCCCGCATACCAGGACCAGAACCGGAATCAGCGAGGCGCTGATCCAGGTCAGCTTTGTAACCCCAAGATGCCAGTACTGATGTAAATTCAAGGCAATCAGCACAACCACAGAAATTGAGATCACAAAACAAAAACCGCAATTGCAGGTCAGCCCCGTCGGCATCTGGACAGGCCGGAAAAGCAGCTTTTCTCCAAGCTTCAGAAAGGCCGGCAGCGCCAGCAGGGTGACCAAGCCCGACAGTGCCATAATCGCACACAGAAAGATTCCTACGGTCTTATAGGGAACCAGCGGCGCAGCCAGCAGCGACAGAAAACCGATAGCAATGACCAGTACATTGCGGCTGATGGCCCGAGCC
>JAKJEN010000098.1 GCA_022705405.1 Planctomycetota bacterium
GATAGCGGCCAAGATCCTCGCCGGGGCCGAACTGGGTCGGATTAACAAAAATACTGACGACCACAAGATCGCATTCCTCCACGGCCCGACTGATCAACGAACCGTGGCCGGCGTGAAGGGCCCCCATTGTGGGTACCAGACCGATAAACTTGGCCGCAAAACGCGCCGCTTTGATCTTTTGCCGCATGGCCGCAATTGTCGTTATGATTTCCATGTTTTTTGCCCCGCCAGGTAAAAAGACACTTCTTGTGCCAGGGTTCGGACCTGCTCAGGGTGAAAGCAGTCTTCGGCCTTCAAACGAATTATCGGGCAGGTCTTCCAGTTGGCGAACATTTCTTCGTATGCTCTTAGCTGGGATTCCAAAAATTCTGTTTGAATCCCCTGCTCATAAGGCCGTTGTCTTTGATGAATTCGTTGAAGGCAATGTTCGACCGTATCCTGAAGAAAGATCAACAGCACAGGCGGATGCACCTGCTGAATAACCGAGTCATACATCTGCATATACTGCTGTAATTGGACTGTGTTCAGCCACTTTCGGGCATATATCAAGGCCTTGGCAAAAGCATAATCGCTCACAAAGATCCCGCCGCGCTGTCTGCGGTCTTTGCGAAGCTGGGTTGCGCTGCTGGATAAGAAAAACAATTCAGAATCAAGCGCCAGGTCTTTCTGCCCTTCATAGACCTTACCCAGATAAGGATTTTTGTCATATTCTTCACGAATCAACTTCCCTCCGAGGGCTTCCGACAGCCGCTGGGCCAGCGTCGTTTTGCCTACCCCGATCAGTCCAGCCACAGAAACCAGTTGAAGGCGATCCGGATCAAGAAAAAAATCGCAGCCGTTCAGCCGTTCGGCCAACTGGTGCATCGTCCGGTTCAGCAAAGGATGTTTCAATTCCGAATTCAGCTGCATCATCCCCCGCAGGACAAAAGATCGCAAATGCATCTGCGGATGCGGCAGGACCAGATCCGGCTCATCCAGTATTACATTCTCATATAGCAAAAGATCCAAATCCAGCGTTCGCGGCTCCCATGTTTTCCTTCTTGTGCGGCCGAAACGTTCCTCCGTTTCAAGCAGAAGGTTCAGCAGTTGTTTCGGCTGTTCGGTTGTCGCTATTTCTGCGACCGTATTCAGATAATCCGGCTGTTCCTGAGGGCAAAGGGCCTGTGTCTGGTAAATGGTACCGGCTCGAATCGACAGAATCTGCGGTCTGGTTTCAAGGTGGGCAAGGGCCTCATGCAGCGTCTTTTCACGTTCGCCCAGATTGCTGCCAAGGCCGATATATGCTTTAAATGGCCTGTCCATTATCTATCACAGACAAGCGAAACGCTCCATCGCTTCAGTTACTTTATCCGGATGATTAAAGGCGCTGAGCCGAAAATATCCTTCTCCGGCGGCGCCAAAACCCGCCCCCGGTGTGCCGACCACATGGGCCTTTTGGAGCAGAAGGTCAAAGAATTCCCACGACCCCATTCCGTTGGGCGTTTTCAACCAGATATAAGGGGCATTTTTGCCGCCGTACACGGCATAGCCCAGTTTGCTCAGCGACTGGCGCATCATCGCCGCATTTTTCATATAAATCGATATGATTTGACGTACCTGCTTTTGGCCCTCTTTGCTGTACACCGCCTGGGCGCCGCGTTGAGTAATATAACTGACGCCGTTAAACTTGGTACAGTGCCGCCGATTCCAGACAGGTTTCAAAGGGACGGGCTTGCCCTCTTTTGTATAGGCGACCAATTCCTCAGGTACTACCGTAAAAGCACATCGAACGCCCGTAAAACCGGCAGTCTTGGAAAAACTGCGGAACTCGATAGCGACCTGGCGGGCTCCTTCCACTTCATAAATCGAATGCGGAATCGAATCATCCTGAATAAACGCCTCATAGGCGGCATCAAACAGAATAACGGCTTTGTGGGCTTTGGCGTAATCCACCCATTTTTTCAACTGCTCTTTAGTCGCTACGGCCCCTGTCGGATTATTCGGATAGCACAGATAGATCAGATCCACCGGCTCGGAAGGCAGGTCCGGTACAAAATTATTGTCGGCCGTACAGGGCATATAGACAATCTTATCGTACCGCCCGAAACTGTCCGCCTGGCCGGTACGCCCCGCCATCACATTGGTATCCACATAGACCGGATAGACCGGATCGGTCACCGCCACAATATTTTCCAGCCCGAAGATCTCCTGCAGATTGCCAGTGTCGCATTTGGCTCCGTCGCTGATGAAAATTTCATTCGGCAATACCTCGGCGCCGCGCGCTCGGTAATCATTCTCTGCGATAGCATCCCGCAAAAATTCATACCCCTGTTCAGGCCCATACCCGCAAAAGCGTTCCGCTGTGGACATATCTTCTACGGCCTGCCGCATTGCCGTACAAACAGCTGTAGGCAGCGGTTCGGTCACATCGCCGATGCCCAATCGGATGATGGCAGCTTTCGGGTTGGCCCTGGCAAAGGCCGCTGCACGCCGGCCGATCTCCGGGAACAGATACCCTGCCTTCAGTTTCAGAAAATTCTCATTGACAGTAATCATCAGGAATCGACTTCCTATCTAAAAATGATCTTCTATATATTGTACCGCGCGGCTGAAAATAGACAACCCTTCTGCGACAAGTTCTGACTTTACAAGTCGAGTCCAGTGCGGGTGCTGGGTTTGGCGTACAAATCTTTCCGGGTGCGGCATCAGTCCGAGTACTCGACCGGTCGAATCGGTCAGACCGGCGATAGAGCCGACTGAACCGTTGGGGTTGATCGGAAATGGTCCCTCTTTGCCTTCCGCATCTACATAAAGCAGGGCAACATAACCTTCCTGCCGCAGTTTATCCAAAGTCGCCTTATCGCGGGTGACAACCTTTCCCTCTCCATGTGCTGTCGGCAGATAAATGCGCCGATGCGGTTCAAGGAAAACACACCGGTCTGTAGCTGGCTGCAGATAGACCCATCGGTTTTCATATTTTCCGCTGTCGTTGTCCGTCAGAGTCACAGACGGCTTGTCGGCTTCTTTCATTCCCGGCAAAAAACCGGTTTTGACTAAAACCTGAAATCCGTTACCGATCCCCAATACCAGTTTTCCGTCTGCGATAAATTTTGTCAGGGCATCCTGAAGATGGCGGGTCATCTGGCCTGCCAGAACCTTTCCCGCTGACACATCATCGCCATAACTGAATCCTCCCGGAAGAACAAATAACTGGCAGTCCTCCAGGAAGGATGGATTTTCTATAATTCGTCGAATATGGACCAGTCGGACATCGGCTCCTGCCAGTTCCAGGGCATGCCGGGTTTCCTGTTCACAGTTGATTCCAGCCGCACGCAATACAATCGCTTTTGCTTTTCCCATGGGTTTTATTTATCTTTCCAGTGTCTTGTTAGAGAATTATTTCTCATCAAATGCGCTTGCATTATTTATCATTTCAACGGTCTTTGCCACGCTTGCTTGAGTGTTTCCAAATCCGCGTCAATGACCGCCTGTTGTCGGCCGTTACGAATAATCAGACGTTTTTCGCCGATCACGCGGCCGATCTGTCCGAACGGCAGATTCAGCATCTTTTTTGCAAACCGTTCATATTTATCGGGTTCTACTTCAATCAGATATCGAGAATTGGATTCGCTGAAGATCTGTCGGTCTGCCTGAATACAGTCATCCGTTGTCGGAAGGCCGCGAAGATCCGCCTCCGCTCCAAGTCCCCCCGAAAACGCCATTTCCGCCAGCGCAACGGCCAGCCCCCCTTCCGAGCAGTCATGACAGCTGCGGACCAGACCCTCCGCGATGGCCTCGGAAATCCTGCGGGCTGTTTCTGCGGCAGTTTCTAAATTTACATCCGGAACCGTACCGCCTTTTTGGCCGTGAATTTGATAATAATGGGAGCCGCCCATTTCGTTGCGCGTAAGGCCTGCAATAAACAGCAGATTACCGGCCTGCTTGAGATCCATTGTCACGCACCGATTGATATCCTCCACGATCCCAAGCGCGCTTATCAGCAACGTGGACGGAATTGATATTCTTCGTCCATCCTCGCAGACAAACTCATTATTCAGCGAGTCTTTACCGGATATAAACGGCGCGCCAAATCCCATTGCCCCGTCATAACAGGCCTGCGCAGCTCGCACCAGCGCCCCAAAGGTTTCCGGTCGTGTGCAATCGCCCCAGCAGAAATTATCCAGCAGCGCAATCCGATCAAACCGGGCTCCCACGCAGATCAAATTACGAATGGCCTCATCGATTCCCGAAAGAGCCATACGATAGGGATCCAAATCTCCATAGCAGGGGTTCATCCCGCAACTGATCGCCAGGCCGCGATCTGAACAAAACAGAGGACGGATGACTGCCGCATCGCCGGGCCCATCATTGGCAACCCCCACCAGCGGCTTGATTACGCTGGTTCCCTGCGCCTCATGATCGCATTGGCGAATCACCCATTCCTTGCTGGCCACGTTATACGAAGATAGAATCGCTAAAAGATCTTCCGTATAATTGGTCTTAGCAGCCATAACCGGCTCAACAGAGACCGGGGTTTTCCATCGGGCCTTACGATCATATTTGCAAAGACCTTCATGGAGAAAATCCATATCCAGTTGACCAACCTGCCGGCCCTCATATTGAAGCGTCAGTTTTTTATCGTCTGTGAATCGCCCGATTACGGCGGCTTCTACATCTTCTTCAGAGAATATTTTCATGATGGCGTCCAGATTTTCCGGCTTTACGGCGATAACCATCCGTTCCTGGGCCTCGCTGATCCAAATCTCTGTATAACTGAGCCCGCTGTATTTGAGCGGCGCTTTTTCCAGATCTACCACTGCGCCCAGATTTGCGCCCATCTCTCCGACCGCGCTGCTTAGTCCCCCTGCACCGCAGTCCGTAATCGCCTCGTAAAGACCAAGATCCCGTGCCTGCAGAAGCGCATCGAGCATCTTCTTTTCGGTAATCGCATTTCCGATCTGGACTGCGTGCGAAAAAATATCTTCATGTTTGTGCGTAATCTCGCCGCTGGAGAAAGTGGCCCCATGAATACCGTCTCGTCCGGTTCGTCCGCCGACAACCAGTACCAGATGACCGGTTTGCGGATGCTTGAAGCATTTGTCCCGCGGAATCAGGCCGATATTTCCGCAGAATACAAGCGGATTGGTCATATACCGATCATCAAAATAAACCGCTCCGTTAACCGTAGGAGTTCCCATCCGATTGCCGTAATCCCGCATCCCAGCCACAGCGCTTTTCAGCACCTTTCGCGGATGCAGAACCCCTTTGGGCACCTCTTCCGACCGGGTGTCCGGGAGGCCAAGGCAGAATACGCCTGTGCTGGCAATGGGTCTGGCTCCCAGTCCTGTACCCATCGTGTCCCGGATGACCCCGCCAATGCCGGTGCCCGCTCCGCCGTAAGGATCCAGAGCCGACGGGCGATTGTGTGTTTCCGCTTTAAAACAGACAGCGGTCTGCTCATCAAATTCGATTACTCCGGCATTATCCGAAAAAACCGACACACACCAGTCCTTATTCAGATCCTTTGTCGCCTTAAAAACCGTTTCCTTCAGCAGATTCTGAAAATGAATTGTCTTCCCGTCCAAATCCATCTCCACACTGCTGCGAAATGTCTTATGAACGCAGTGTTCGCTCCAGGTCTGGGCCAGCGTCTCCAGTTCCACATCCGTCGGCTCTCGGCCCACTCGGCGAAAATAATCCTGAATCGTCTGCATCTCTTTCAAGTTCAGATACAGATCGCGCTCTTTGCTCAGGCGCATCAACCCTTCGCTGTCCAGTTCTCGAATCGGCAGATGAATAATCTTCAGTTCATACGAATGTGTACGCGGCCGACTGGGCTCGGCTTCGGTTCCATAAATCACCTCTTCCAGACAATCATTGGCCAGAACGCGGCGGACAATGGCAAGCCGGTCTTTCTCTGAAATATTCCCCAGCAAGACATATTTTCGGGCAGTTCGAACATGGTCAACCTTGCCGGCCCCCATTTCCTGCAGGGCCGATAAGACCGTCTCCGCCGCAGGGTCCATCACCCCGCTTTTCAGATGCACCTCGATCAGTGTGGCGGGCATAGGACCGGCAGGCACAGCGCTGCGCCCGATAAAAAAATCCTGACACACCGGATCGCTGAGCAGTTCGGCCCCGACTCGCTGGGCAAAATCCCGATCAAATTCCGCCTCGATCAGATAGACCTTTGCGGTGATCACTTCCTGTACCGATCGGATCCCACACGCCTGAATATCTTCCAATACAGACCGGCCGTGCACATCCGCAAATCCCGATCTGTTGGATACTTCAAATCGCCATTGGTTCACTGCGGCTCCTTATTATTCTTTTCTTGCGTTTCTTTTGTTGACGGAGTTTTCAGTTTTAAAACAGTTCTTTCCGCCGGATTTTATATTGGATCATGGCCTGCCTTTTGACTCTGGCCTTCTCCAGCAGAAGTTCAATCTTTTTTTCATCCTTTTGAGCAATAGCCGAGCGGATTTTTTTCAGTTCTATAATCAGGCGGTCGATGCCTCTGACAGTATAAACCGGATTGGTCAGCAAAATATCCGTCCAGATGTTCGCCGGCCCGGAGGCAATCCGCGAGGTATCGATAAATCCCTTGCCGGCTAAACGTAGAAATGCAGGATCATTGGCGTTGACCAGAGAGGCCGCCGTGATATGCGCCAGATGGCTGATATAACCAAAAATGCGGTCATGCTGTTGCGGGCTCATCACCTCCACGCGGCACCCAAGCTGCTTCCACAGGTTCACCAGCGTTCGCACAGCCCCCGCATGAGTTTTTTTGGTTTTGGTTACAATGCAGCGAGCCTCCGCAAGCAGATCGTCTCGCGCAAACTCCACTCCCCGCTTTTCCGATCCGGCAATCGGATGGGAACCGACATAATGAATGTTCTTCTTCAAAATCCGGCTCGCCCATTGATGGGGGAAATTTTTTGTCGAACCCACATCGGTCACAATGCAGCCCGATTTCAGCAGCGGCCGCATCTGCCTGAACAGTTTCTCAAAAGCCCGAATCGGCGTAGCCAAAATCACCAGGTCGGCATCCTTTACGCACGCTTCCAGAGATTCCTCGACGATATCGGCCACCTGCATTTCGCGGGCCATCCGTCTTGTCCTGGCCCTGTGGCTGTAGCCGCTTATGTAAAGACCTGAAAAAGTGCGACAGAGGGATAAACTTACGCTGGATCCCAGCAGGCCCATTCCGACTACACTGATTTTCTTTAAGTCTTTCATTAATAATATATTACAATAAGAACATCTCCGGGTGGATGTATGATGTATAAAGAAAGTACCGTCCAAATCAACCATAGTCAAATTTTTTCTTTCAATTTTTTTACTAAAATGTTAATATAGAGGTTTGGAATTTGGGATGGATTCTTATCGAATATAATTTCTGCTTCATCCTCCGGGTGGACAGAATTTTTTTACATAAAGACAAACGAGCTTTTCGATCAAAATGGCCAACAGCCAAACCAATAATCAGATACCGCAATATCTTCCTTTCGAGGATGAAGTTGCAAAGATAGACCGACAGATCGACAAACTGCGGTCTGTGGATTCTTTGCAGGGAGTTCATGCCAGCGAGATTCGTCAACTCCAGATTCAGCAAACCGAGGTGCTCCAGCGAATCTATGACAACCTTTCTCCCTGGCAAACGGTCCAGGTAGCCAGGCATCCCAGACGTCCCTTGTTAAATGATTATTTGAACCTAATGTTCAAAGATATCTGCACGATATATGGAGATCGCTGCTTTGGAGACGACAAGGCCATCGTCACCGCCCTTGCTCAGATCGGTCGGCACAGGGTGATGGTCGTCGGCCAAAATAAAGGCCGAGAAATCAAAGAAAAAGTGGCCTGCAGCTTTGGCTGCCCCAATCCCGAGGGCTATCGCAAGGCCTTGCTGAAAATGAAATTAGCTGAAAAATACGGCCTGCCGATCATTACATTGATCGATACACCGGGCGCCTATCCGGGGATCGGAGCTGAAGAACGAGGCCAGGCCCAGGCCATCGCAGTCAACTTGATGGAAATGTCGCGTTTGCGGGTCCCGATTATCTGTATTGTTATTGGAGAAGGCGGATCGGGCGGCGCATTAGGCATCGGCGTAGGCGACAAACTCGCTATGCTGCAATACGCTTATTATTCTGTTATTTCGCCGGAGGGCTGTGCGGCCATTTTATGGCATGACGGTACCCAAGCCCCGCGGGCAGCCGACGCCCTCAAACTGACTGCCAAAGAATTAGTCAAACTGGGGGTAATTGACGCAGTCATTCCGGAACCGTTGGGCGGAGCACACCGAAACGTACACGATACGGTGTACAATGTCGAGCAATACATCCAGCGCACGCTGGCTCAGTTAAAACGAAAGAAGATTGATGACCTGCTCGATACGAGATATCGAAAACTTCGATCGATTGGCGAGGCCTGTATGACCAATTCTGTTATACGTCCTCAAATCCCAGAACGGCTCTCAGTCAAGGCGCAACTGGGTAAGGCCGCTGGCCAACAGAAGCCAACTGATCTTCCTGTCGAAGATGGCGTCACGGGCTGACAGACCAATCGAGAATAGCCATCAATTATAATACGATTTTTTAGTCAATTTTCTCTTGATCTCGAGTATCTACATCCATTTTATTTAGTTATTCTTCCTATTTTATATCTCTAACTTTTTAAAAATTTGGTAGAAAAAACAGATAAGAAGATTCTTGATATGCATTTAGGAATATTATAAATTATTCCGCACAAACTCTTGATTGAAAAGTATAATCAACTATACTACTATAATACTGGGAATACAGGAGATTATTATGAAACTATCGTCAAGAACAAGGTATGGAATGCGGGCCATGCTCGAATTAGCGCTCGAGTACGGCAAAAAACCTCTGCAAATTAAGTCCATAGCCGATCGGGAGGATATCTCAAATAAATACCTCGAACAATTGATTGCGATGTTAAAAAGTTCGGGGCTGGTTCGAAGTGTTCGCGGGCCGCGCGGCGGGTATATGCTTGCACGTCCGCCGCAGGATATTCTGCTCAAGGACATTTTCGTGACCCTTGAAGGTCCTATTCTGCCTGTAGAATGTCTCCAGCATGCGGAATATTCTCCTCACTGTACGGATTGTGCCACTCGACAGATATGGGATGAGATCCAGGGAGCCATCATGGGGGTTCTTCAGTCAAGGACTCTGAAAGATCTTGTCGATAAAACCGGCCAATCCAGAGAATCTAAAAACTACCAGATTTAGTCTGATTTTGGGGCATTTATGGGCCGAATTTACGACGACATTACGCAGACTGTCGGCCGTACTCCGCTGGTACGACTGAATCGAATGGCCGGACCCTATGGGATTGTCCTGGCTAAGCTCGAATCCTTCAATCCCTGTCACAGCGTAAAAGACCGCATCGCTGTCTCAATGATTGCAGCCGCCGAACAGCAGGGGACGCTCAATCAGGAGACGACGCTGATCGAGCCGACCAGCGGAAAT
>JAKJEN010000099.1 GCA_022705405.1 Planctomycetota bacterium
GCAGCGCTGCCGTGACTCAGAATAACTGGCTTGGAGTCAACCCGGACAACGGCGACGGAGATCGGTATCTCTGCCGATCTGAGGTTCCCTTCCCTGTTGCTGAAACTTATCCGGTAACGACACAAACAGCGCAGGAGGCCTATCTTTCGGTTCTGGATGATGTCGGATGCAGTTTGATTCGGGACTCGGTGGATACCCGCATCATTCAGGAGGTCAGAACCGGCACTGCTACATACGGCGGCCAGACCGGAGCCGGCTCAGGAATTATTGACAGTCAGATAACTGTCGGCGGTTGGCCCGCGCTTCAATCTCTGCCCGCTCTGGAAGATTCGGATAATGACGGAATGCCCGATGCATGGGAAATATCCAGAGGGCTGAATCTTTATAATGCCGCCGACCGAAACTATGATCGCGACGGCGACGGCTATACCAATCTGGAAGAATACCTCAACTGGCTGGTGACGCCGGCCGCGCGGGCCGATATGGAACGCGACTGTATTATTGATATGAAGGATTTTGCCGTCTTGGCAGCGGCCTGGGGCGCTCAGCCGGGCGATTCGAACTGGAATCCATATTGCGATATCGCCCGCCCTGCCGACTCCGTTATCGATCTATTGGATCTGATGGTTTTGGTAGAAAACTGGCTTGAGTGATCTAAATCTTATATTTTTACAATCGGCCCGGAAGATTAAGAATGAGAAATCGGATTCTGCACATATACTCCGTTTGACAGGGATCTGTCTGGCGGTTTTATAAAGCAACCTTCAATACAATTTTCAGTTTCATGCGATTTTATCCTTTATTGCACAAAACCTGTCAATATCGCATGGGTTATTTTTACTACATCGAGCATCTCCCGGACATCGTGAACGCGCAGAATATCCGCGCCGCCTGCGGCCGCCAATGCAGCGGCGGCGGCCGTTCCCCAGCCCCGTTCCTTTGGCGCTTGTCTGCCCGTAATCTGCCCGATAAAACGCTTGCGGCTAACACCAACCAGCACTCGATAGCCCAACCGGCTAAAGCGATTCAAGTCGCGCAATAATTGCAGATTGTGGGCAGTGGTCTTGCCAAATCCAATCCCCGGATCCACAAAAATGTTTTCCTTTGCAATCCCCATTGATTCGGCATACTGGGCTCTGTCTCTCAAAAACGCCAGGACCTCGGCCGTCACATCTTTATACTGCGGATTAATTTGCATAGTCTGCGGCGTGCCCTGCATGTGCATCAGAATCACCGGCACTTTTTTCTCAGCCGCCAAAACGGCCATCCGCGGATCGGCAAGAGCCGTAATATCATTGAGGATTGAAGCCCCTGCTTCCACAGCCGCCAAAGCCACTTCCGGATCGTTCGCGTCAATGCTGATCGGAATTCGAATCTGTCCGGTCAGTTTCTCAATCACCGCAACCGCTCGTTTAATTTGTTCTGCTGCCGGCGCCGCAGCAGCCCCCGGCCGTGTGGACTGTGCCCCTATATCTACTATCGCGGCTCCCTGCTCGGCCATCTCCAGAGCGCGTTCCACCGCTTTTGACGGATCCAGAAAATCGCCGCCGTCGCTGAAAGAATCCGACGTTATATTCAATATCCCCATCAGCAGCGGCGCCTGTGAAAAATCCAACCGACCTGTGGGCCAACTCAATATTTTTGGTTGTTCTGTCAACTTTACCGAACCAAATTTACCGCAAAACCTATCCCCTTTAGCTTTTGAGCCGCAGCGTTTGCCTCGGCGGGAATCTTAACCGCTGTATTTTGAAACTCCCTGCGAATAGGATATTCCTTGCGAAGCCGGTCAAAAAATGCGCCTCTGTCTGTCTGCGGCACAATCAGCATCTCTCGCATATTAAAATCATCCCGATTAATCACATAGACCTGCTGAATTGTATCATGGATAATCCGCTCTGTCGGCTGGGTCCTGATCTGCTCATTGGGAATGTCAATTTCCGCAGCGCTCGGCGGCGGCAGAAAATCCTGTTCCGTATGCGTCGGCTTTATTCCGAAATGCCGACAGGCCGCACGATAGATCATAAGCAGACCGTTGATCTTTCCGTCAAATGAATACCCCGCGATATGCGGCGTAGACAAATCCACTTTCAGCAGCAAATCCGCATCCACATTCGGCTCGTTTTCCCACACATCCAGCACAACTCCGCCAAGTCTTCCCGCTGCCATTGCCCCCTTCAGCGCCATTGTGTCCATTACTGGGCCTCGAGCCGTGTTGATGAATACCGTTCCCTTTTTTATGGCCGCAAAAAATTTCATATCCGCCAGATGAAAGGTCGGATCCATTCCCCCTCGGGTCAACGGCGTATGCAGGGTCACAAAATCACATTCCAGCGCCTCCTCCAGCGGCCGGTATTTACCGTCGCCGCTTTGGCGGGCAAGCGGCGGGTCGTTGAACACAGTTTTCATTCCCAGCGCTCGGCATTTGGCCTCCACCTTTGATCCCACATTGCCTGCTCCGATAATTCCGATGCGTCTGCCCTCCAGTGTAAAGCGATATTTCTTGCCCAGCGCCAGCATGGCCGCAACAACATATTCGGCCACGCTGTTGGCGTTGGAACCCGGCGCCGAAGCAAACCCGATTCCAGATTGCAGAAGCCACTCGCGATCAATGTGATCCATCCCGATAGTCGCAGTCGCAGCAAATTTTACCCGGCTGCCGGCCAGCAGCGCCTCATTGACCGGCGTGATACTCCGCACCAGCAGCACATCTGCATCTTTTACAACCTGGGGCGTAATCTGCCTGCCCGGATATAAAGACACCTCCCCCAGCGAGTCGAAACATTCTTTTACGAATGGGATATTTTGATCGGCAATAATCTTCATGCATATTCCTTACAACAGGATAAAGACCGACTCAGCAAAAGGTCATTCTCAATGGAACCGAGCAGTGTAAAGACTCCTCCGCTCGCTTGCAAGTACAATTTAACCTTACTCCCGGAAGGAAGGTCGCCTTGCGGTTCGGCCGATTTCATTTGCCATCGCAAAACCTGTGATTTAGAATTCATTGTTTTAACGTCTGCCCAGAATGAAAGGTTTGGATGGCAAGCGCCGAATCCATAGCATTTGACCGAGACCCTTTGCGGCCTGTCCTTCGCCTGCGCCATCTCAATCGGACGCTGCTGGCCCTGTCGGCGCCGGCTATTATCGAATATCTGCTGTCCTCTACGGTATTTTTTGTCGATACGCTCATTGTCGGCTGGCTGCGAAGCGAGACCTTTCTGGCTGCCGTCGCCTTGTCGGGGTTGAGTATGATCTTCATCAACGCCCCTTATGCCGCCCTCTCGATCTCCACCTCTTCCATCGTCTCTCGCTCCTGGGGCGAGGGAGATCGCCAGACGGCCTGCCGCTGCGCCGCTCTGTCCCTGACTCTCTCGTTTACCACGGCGGCCGTTATTGTCATAAGCGGAATGCTCTGCTCGCGCTGGGTGGTCAACCTGCTGGGCGCCTCGCCTGAAGTTCTGCCATTGGCCTCTACCTATTTGGGTATCCTGCTCCTTTCGTGTGTATTCGGTTTATCCGTATTCATCAGCAATGGAATTCACCGAAGCAAAGGGGATACCCTGACTGCCATGTGGATCGCGATCCTGACCAATCTGATCAATATTGTCGCCAGCATTATGCTTGCCTTTGGGATCGGTACTGTCAAACTGGGCTTCTATGGCGTGGCCTGGGGAACCGTTATCGCCCGCACTGCCGGTACGCTAATGTCTGTTGGACTGCTGTTTTCGCCCAAAAGCATCGGATTGCATCCTCGTCACTTTCTAAATATCTCTAAAACCCTGCTGAGACGTTTGTGGTATTTGACTTTCCCATCTCTTGCTGAACGGGTCTCTAACGCCGTAGTTTATTTGACCTTTATGTGGCTGGTCGCGGCGCTGGGTACGACCGTTCTGGCCTCTCACCAACTGGCCCTGCAAATGGAATCCTTTGCCTACATGCCCGTCTGGGGATTGGCTGTAGCCGCCACTACAATCGTCGGCCAGGCCGTCGGCGCTCGGCTGGAGCACATCGCCGAGTTTGCTGTACGCCGCCTTCTGATTGCCGCCGGAATCTCCACCGGAATCCTTGCGATCCTCTACGCCCTGGCCGGACCGCACCTGGTTCGCATCTTCGGAGCCACCCCACAAGTTCTTTCTCTATCGGGGATGGCTCTGCGCATTTCCGCCCTTGAAATCCCATTTATGGCTTTTACATTCATCTTTATCGGTGCACTGCGCGGTGCAGGCGACACCAGGACCCCCCTTTATGTCTGTCTGATAAGCCCTCTGATCTTTCGCCTGGGCGGAACATGGCTGCTGGCGTTTGTCTTTGACCTTGGTCTGGCAGGCGTCTGGCTGGCCACGGCCGCTGACTGGTTTGTCCGGGCGGTTTCACTGCTCGGATTTTTTCGAAGAGGCGTCTGGAAAAAACTCCACCAGATCGAAAAATCCCGATTCTCCGAATAGACACGACCTTCCACCCAACTTCATTTTGTGCTTTTTTATGGGTTGCCGTTGTCCATCTGGGCCGATTGCGGCAGCGCTATCGGGATCGTCAGCGAAAACTCCGCCCCATTCCCCGGTTCGCTGACCAGTTGAATCGTTCCTGCCAGCAGTTCCGCCAATTGCTTACAGATGGCCAGCCCAAGTCCTGTACCCGGTTCCTTTCGGGTCAGAGACCCATCTATTTGCCGGAATTTCTCAAATATCTTCTCCTGGTCTTCTTTGGAGATGCCAGAGCCGGTATCGGCTACAGCAATCCGCAGCGACAAATCGTCCGGCCGGCTCACTGTAATCTGGATCCGCCCGTTTTCAGGCGTAAACTTGACCGCATTGCTGAGAAAATTATACAAAATCTGCTGCACTTTGCCCGCATCCGTCTGAGCCAGCGGAAGATTATCCTCCATCTGCAGGCGAACCTTCAGCCGTTTCTGTTCAGTCAGCGGCGAAAAGAAGGCCACCAACCCCTCGCACAACTGCGGGATACTGGTCTTTTCCACATGCAAAACCATCTTGCCCGCCTCTGCCCGGGCCAGATCCAGCAAATCGTTAATCATATTCAGCAGCGATCGCCCGCTGGTGATGATATTCTCCGCCCAGCGTTTGCACTTATCCGCGTCAGCGCCGGGTTTTTCAAACAACAGTTGGGCAAACCCAAGAATCGCATTTAACGGCGTGCGGAACTCATGCGACATATTAGCCAGAAACTCGCTTTTGAGTTTATTGGCTCGAAACAGCTCAATATTCTTTTCTGACAACTGAGCGATCTTGGAATCCAGCTGCTGGTTGGCGGCCTGTAATTTCCGCTGCGATTGAAGCAGATTATCCAGCATGTTGTTGAATGCATCCGAAAGCCGCTCGAATTCATCGCCTGTTTTGATCGCGCTGCGGATCTCCAGATTTCCTTCCGACACATTGTTGACCAGTCCCCGCAACTGGCGGATCGGCCGCAGAATTACCCGCTGGGTAATCATATAAAACGCGATAATCGCTCCGGTAGCGGCGATCAGACCGGCGAAGATCACACACAAACGGTTCATCAGCGCTGTGCGGTCCATCTCCTGCGGAAATATTCGTACCGCCACTACCCCTACCCGCTGTTTCTTATTAAATGGAACCGCAGACCCTTCTTCTGTATGGCACTGCAAACAGGTTTCCTTAGCGCGAACCAGACGAAGGTATTCATGCCGCATCGGACGCGATTGCCTGTCTATCCAGGCCAAGTCTTCCAGATGCTCGCCCTCTTGAATCTCCTCCAGTTTTTGTCGCTGGGTTTTAGTCAGTGTGTCCAGACCGCTGCTGCTTTGATCCAGGCGAATCCACCGCACCACATACTCATTGGGATCGATCAGCTGCTTTAAATGAGCCAGCAGAGGCGGACCGCCTTCTTTTGTGGAATCCGGGCGGAAATGACGCTCAAATACAGATTCGCTGACGGCACGTCCGGCATCCAGGACGTTTTTTTGAGTCAGTTTGCCCATCCAGAAATAAGGAATCGAAAGGGCCAGAGCCAGCGTAAACAACATGGCCCCGCCAAAGAGGAGTCGGCACTTTTCAGCCAGGGACAGCGGCTGAAGCCGAAGAAACTTAAGTCCCTGCTTTGCCCAGCGGCGAAGCGATGTAACAATCCGCATCATCCCTACCCTTTCCGGATTGTCGTTCTATAATTCCCTTTCTTTTTCCACTTGATGAAGATGCTTCTGGACCCGCAGATTCAGTTCTTCCAGCTGCGAGGCATCCACCTCGCTGGGCGCCTCGGTCAGCAGGCATTGACCCCGCTGGGTCTTGGGAAAGGCGATGACGTCCCGGATATTTTCTGTTTTTGTCAAAAGCATCACCAGTCGATCCAGACCAAATGCTATCCCGCCGTGCGGAGGAGCGCCATATTCAAGGGCCCTCAGGAAAAACCCAAAACGCTCCTGGGCCTGCTTTTGAGTTATCTTCAGCAGGTCGAACACCTTGGCCTGAACTTTCGGATCATGAATACGAATCGATCCGCCTCCGATTTCGGATCCGTTGACCACCAGATCGTATGCCTGGGAGCGAATATGAGCCGGATCGCTGTCCAGTTTTCCCAAATCCTCCGGTACCGGACTGGTAAACGGATGATGCAGAGAATCAAACCGTTTTTCATTCTCATTCCACTCGAACAGAGGAAAATCCACCACCCAGGTGAATCGGTATTCCCCTTCCCGAACCAGTCCCAGTTCCTTCCCCAGCCGCACTCGCAAAGGCGCCAGGGCCTTATTGGCCGCCTCCCTTGTATCGGCTACCATCAGAATCAGATCGTCCGGGCCTGCGTGAAAACGAGCCAAAATCTCCTGCTGCTGCGCCGGCGTAAAAAACTTGGCCAGATTGCTTTTTAGTTCCAGACCCTGACCGGACTGATTCGGCTCGATCTTAAACCAGGACAGCCCTTTGGCCCCAAAGTCGGCAACAAAATCCGTCAGCGTTTTTTCTATATCGCTTCGGGAAAATTTTGCGCCGCCGGGAGCACAGAGCCCTTTCACTACGCCCCCTTTTTCTACCACGGATGTAAAGACCTTAAAAGCGCTGGCTTTTGCGATATCGCTCAGATCCTTCAGTTTCATCTCAAACCGCAGATCCGGCCGATCAATCCCATATTCATCCATCGCCTGAGCATAAGTCATTCGCAAGATCGGCAGCGAAACATCCACATCAAGAATTTCTTTGAAGATCCGGGCAATCAGACGCTCATTAACCGTCATCACATCTTCGGCGTCTACAAAACTCATTTCCACATCGATCTGCGTAAATTCCGCCTGTCGATCCGCCCGCGGATCTTCATCGCGAAAGCACCGGACAATCTGAAAATATCGCTCACATCCGGATACCATCAAAATCTGCTTGAACAATTGCGGCGACTGCGGAAGCGCATAAAACATCCCCTTATACAATCGGCTGGGAACCAGAAAATCCCTTGCCCCTTCCGGCGTGCTCTTGCCCAGCATCGGAGTTTCAATCTCCCAGAAGCCCTGCTCATCGAAATAATCGCGGGTTATTTTTGCGGTCCGGTGGCGCACCCTCAGGCGATCCTGCATGGATCGTCGGCGCAAATCAATATATCGATAAGAAAGGCGCAGTTCTTCATTAACCTGTGCGGCCGTATCGGTATCAAACGGGGGCGTTTTGGCCGTGTTGAGCAATTCCATCCAATCGACGATGACCTCGATCTGACCCGTGGGCAGTTTGGGATTTTCCAGCCCCTGCCCGCGCGGGCGCACCCTACCTCGGCAGGTAATCACCCACTCACATCGCAGCGTGCGGGATTGCAGATGGCTTTGCGAGTTGTATTCCGGATCGAAAACAATCTGTACTAGTCCGCTGCGGTCCCGAAGATCAACAAAAACCAGATTGCCGTGGTCGCGATAGGAGTTAACCCACCCGCAAAGAGTCACCTCTTGATCGACATGCTCCGAACGAAGCAGCCCGCACTGATGTGTCCTTTTCAAATAAGTTTCCTTTCTCAACTGAATCTTTTAGAACCATTTATAAGGGGATAACAATAGCCAATAAATCCTCCTCCGTCAACGGATATCCTCACTTCTCTATCAAGACATATAGTATCGTTTATTTTTGAAAAAACGAAAAAACTGATCAAAAACCAGACTGTAAAACTTCGGCATAAAAGTCAAGGAAACCAGTTTAACTCAGAAGTTTATCTGCTTTCCTTTTGGCTCTTTATTCACCCTCCGAAATATAAGATAATTCTTTATCTTCAAATATGTTATGATAATAAAACCTTTAAGCGTCTGCGTACATAATACGCGGTAAAAAATTTAACGCATTTACCAGAAAGTAAAATCACAAATCATTGATTTTGAACATTGCATTTTCTATTTATAGGACATACTCTATTTTTAGACTCTAAAGTCATAGAATGGCTTGACTTTGGATTGTTCAGTCAGGTACAATAAAGTTCATTAGGATGCCGATTATAGCTAAAAAAATTAGATTGCGGGGGCGATCAACCGCACAATATGGATATGAATGTTCAGCCGTAATTTTTCGGCAAGGAAAAACATTCTAATAAAACATTCTACTTTCAGGAAAAGGAGACACGCGATGGAACGGGCTTGGATGCATTTGAAAAAAAATTCATTTGGACAATTATGGAAGAAATGCATTAGGGCTGCCTGTGGGATCATTCTTCTTTTTGTTTTTATGAATGGTCAATCCGCGCAGGCCGCTGAAGAAGTGTTTACAGAACCAGCTACTCCGCAGCAAAAGATGATCGAGAAAATCGAAGTTGAGCATAAAGCCAAAGAGGCAGCGCCTGCCGGCGTCAGAGAGGCAGCCGCACATGCTCTGGTCGATTATCTGCCCGCCGACGACACGCCAAAATATGAAGTTCGCCGGATTCAGATCCAGGGCAATCAACTGCTCACTTCCGAACAGATCCTCAAAAAGATACCGCCTGTGTTTGACGCATCGGGTCAATATCGGATACCAGCCGAGCCCGCCTCGCTGTATGATCTGCGAGAACTGGCGGCGCTGGCCGACGACCCGTCTGTACCGCGCACCGTCTCGGCAAGGACGATGCAGGGTTTTACTCAATATATTCTTTCTCTTTATCGAAATATGGGATATTCCGGCATCTATGTGGCCGTTCCGTTAGATACCCTTGCAGGCGGAAAACTTCGCGAGGATACCTTGCTGATTCAGGTCACCGAAGGTACAGTCAGTTCTACGGCTGCAAATTACTTTGATCCGCAAGGACAGAAGACAGAAAAGAGTTATTTAAGACCTTCCTTCTTTGAAAAGCACTCGCCGATCAAGGTCGGAGAGGTTGGAAAACAAAAGAAGCTGACTGAATATCTCAATCTGCTGAATTTGAATCCGGACCGATATGTCTCGGCGGTCGTCTCCAAAGGCGAACAGCCCGATACACTGGCGGTCAATTACAATATTTATGAAGCCAATCCCTGGCATTGGTTTATTCAGG
>JAKJEN010000009.1 GCA_022705405.1 Planctomycetota bacterium
ACTTGGCATACCGCAGCTTGGGGATCTGAAGCTCGATCTCGCCGGCCTTCGTGTGGAAACTTCGCGGGTAGTGACCGGCCCGGCTGTTGGTGCGGCGGACGCTCCGCTCGTAACGTTTGGCGTTGCACAGCTCGTCGGCCTCCGCATCCAGCATGGCGTTGAGCGTCTCCTCCACCGTCAGGCGGACCATCTCGCCGAGAGGATCCTGAATCTGGGCCTCATTAATTTTAATGACATTGCTCAAGTCCTTCATCGATTGTGCCGATTCTTTGTTCTGCATCATTGCGTCCTTTCTCTGGTTCCTTGGTTTTTGATCGTTTCGCTAACCATCGACCAAAGAAAGGACTCTTTTTATCTAGAAGTCATCCCAAAACCCTCCTTATAAGGATAACGATACAGCCGAGCTGAATCATAGCAAGGAAGTTTTTAAGATGATATTCATAACGAACCACCAAGCGACGGTAGTTTTGGAGCCAGGCAAACAGCCGCTCCACTTTCCACCGTTTTCTAAATCGCCGCAGGGCACGACCGTCTTGCGTAGCGGGCTTTCTTCGATTGCCTTTATGCGGCGCAATCAGATCGACGCCCCGTTCTTCGGCCAACTGCTGATCCAGCGTATCGCTGTCATACGCTCTGTCGCCAATCACTTTTTCCGGAACATGCTCCAGAAAACACGCATCCAGCGTAGCCTCGACCAGCGTCACTTCATGCGGACGAGCGCTGGTTGCGTTAATGGCGATAGGAAGACCAAAAGCGTCTGTGAGGCCCATAATTTTGGTACCTTTTCCCTTTTTGGTTTCGCCCACTCCATCGCCCCTTTTTTTGCCGGAGCAAACGTTCCGTCGATAAACCCTTCGCTCAGGTCGATGCCGCCACGCTCTTTTAAGTCCTGGGCCAGCGCCGTCAGGATCTTGGTAAAAACCCCCGATTCGGTCCATTCCTGGAAGCGTCGATGGCAGGTACTTTTCGGCGGATATCGCTCCGGCAAGTCTGCCCACTGGGCGCCCGTTCGTAGAATCCATAGGATGCCGTTGAGGACGGATCGTAAATCCTGTGGCGGCCGCCCTGGCTTTCCAGGTTGTGCTTTGGGCTTCGGAAGGTATCCGGCAATCCGTTGCCATTGTTCGTTTGTAAGGTCCATAACTCATATATCGGCTCTTACTAACCTGATAATTAAGGTTTTGGGATAGCTTCTACTTTTTAATCTACTTTTTAAAGTGCGAAAGATATCTTACGTTCTCTGTCGGATTATGATTAACTCTGTATTTTTGAGAAACTCTCTTGACGCATTTGATAAAAAGGGTATAGTGGATTTTTTCGCGGATGTGGCGGAATTGGCAGACGCGCAGGCTTCAGGTGCCTGTGGGCATTAGCTCATGGAGGTTCGACTCCTCTCATCCGCAATAAACCTGCCCTCGACATTAGTTCTATTAGTTGTCTTGCAAAATAGAAAGTGATTTTCAAGCCCAATCTTATATCTTGTCTGCTTCAAATACCATAAAGAATACAAAATAAGTCGCCTATTCTTTGCGCCCAAAGACTTGCATTGACGTATCAAATCTGATAAGAAAGAGTCATTCGTTAAAAAGACAAATACATTACGGAGAAATATATGATAGGTTGTCATGTAGGTCGGTTTTTTCAGGTGACGGTTGCCGGCGGTTCTTATCAAGAGGGGTTGACCACTGTGATTCAGGGGCTGCCGCCGGGAATGGTCTTTACAGAACAGGAAATTTATGGCGATTTGCTCTTGCGCAAGCCGGGGTCGGATGAATTGTCCAGTCCGCGCAAAGAGCCGGATTTGCCGGTGATCTACTCAGGAGTCAATGCTGCCGATACAATCGAAAATGCCGGAAATCGCAATCATACCAACGGTACTCCCCTGACTATTTTGATTCCCAACTTGGATCGGCACTTTATTCATATCAAACAATACCAGGATACAAATCGAACCCCTCGGCCCGGTCATGCGTCGTATGCCTCGTTCAAAAAATACGGACCGGATGACGATGCAATCGGCGCCGGCATCTTCAGCGGACGATACACCTCGACCATTGTGGCGGCCGGCTATACCGCCAAACAGGTTCTCAAGCGATTTGGAATTGAAGTATTCTCTTATATTAAGGAAGCCGCCGGCGTATCCTGTCCGGATATGCAGTCCAGCGACATCCTGGAGCATACCGAGCGATATAAAAAAATGCGGCATGATCTGGATCCGTTTTACCAGGAGGTCTATGTTAAAAAACGAATTACAGAGGATATGCGTTTTCTTGAAAAGATGAAAATTTTGGCCCAGATAGAAAATCAAATCGATCAGATTCGATCCTTGGCTCCCGTAATGACCGCTCAGGAAGTTGCCGACAAGTATGGCGTTCATCATGTTGTCAATTGTCCTGATTTTCGGGCGGCCGAGGCGATGCTGGAGGCCTGTAATAAAATTACAAAAACAGGGGATTCTTCCGGCGGGCTGGTCGAGGTGCGCGTGACCGGGGTACCGACAGGGCTGGGCGAACCGGTTTTCTGTAAATTAGACGCCGAACTGGGGCGAATGCTCGGGATTGGGGCGGTTAAAGGCGTGGAAGTTGGAGCAGGTTTTGCGGTTAAAAACATGACCGGCTCTCGAAGCAACGATCAGCTGCGCAGCCAAAACGGCCGGGTGATTTTCAATTCCAATAATGCCGGAGGGATTACCGGAGGGCTGTCAACCGGACAGGATATTATTGTACGGCTTGCCGTAAAGCCCACCTCCACGATCGACATCCAGCAGCAGACTATTGACAAATATACGCTCGAAAACAAGACGCTGGCGGCCATTACCCGTCGGGATCCGACCATTGTGGGGCGCATCTGGCCGGTTGCGGAAAATTATACGGCTCTTGTAATTCTTGACCTTTTGATGGCCTATCTCGGATACGAACAAGTTCGAGCCGCCGTCCGTTCGTAATCGATAAGGAAAAATAAAAAAGGGGCAGGATTTTGACCCTGTCCCCTTTTTTTGGATTGTAAGTTTTTGACTAAAACGGCCTAAGAGAGGCCACTGCATCTTCCTCAGACTCTTCTTTGAGGACGATGGTCGGCTTGACAAGAATCAGAAGAATGGATTTGTCCTTAACCGTGCTTCGGTTGGAAAAAAGCCGTCCCAGAATCGGGATTTTACTAAGTCCTGGAACGCCCGCCTCGATCTCGGATTCAGCGGTCATGGTAAGACCTCCAAGAAGTACGGTTCCGCGGTCGGGCACACACACGCGCGTCTCAACAGAAGACGTTTGAATCGACGGGAGATCATAGGTTTCAGATACTTCAACTGCGCCGCCGTCTGCCGTCGGCATCAGGCCGTATGCTGTATCATGATCTGTTTTAGTCAGCATGTCCATATAGGTGATAATCCGGAGGATCACATATTTTTTGTCTTCCGTAATCGTCGGCATAATATTTAGCATAACGCCGGTATCGATATCTTCGATGGTATGCTCGAAATAAGAAATTGTACGATCAGTTCCGGCCAACGTTGTAAGCGTCTCTGTAGTAAACGCTGCATCTGTTTTTACTCGCCGTTCCGTGAACACCTCAATATTTGCCGCTTCTGTATTCATCACCATTACCTTCGGCGCAGACAGGGATTTTGTGTTTCGATGCATCTGAGTGGCCCGGATGAGAAAGTTCACCTGCAGATCGTCAAGGGCGCTGCCCCAGCTAAAGCCAAAGTCCATAGCCTCGGTAGAAGTGCCTCCCAGACTGCCGGGTACAACAGTTGATTGAGATTTGGCTAAATTGAAAGAATCCTGATTTATATTCTGGATTAGACCTGTGCCGCCTCCAAAGTCTCCTCCGACTTTTATGCGGGTAATGTCCATATCCAACCCGATGTCTTCAAGAAAATTTTCATCTACAAGCAGAAAACGGGCTTCGATGGCGACCTGATCTCCCAGCCCTTCCTTGAGTTGTTTTAGAAATTTTTCGACTTCTTTATGAACCTCGGCGGTTTGGTAAACGATCAGTTTTTGTCCGCCATATTGCCAGACGCGCCCTTCACCGCCTTCTATATACCAGCTCAAAGGCGCTACCGTTTGCTGCATCAGCATAATGATTTCGATAGCCCTGTACTGACCGCGCCAGTTTCCCATTCCGGTCATACCGCCCATCATGCCCATACCGCCCATCATCCCTCCGCCCATGCCGCCGCCCATACCGCCTCCCATACCGCCGCCCATGCCGCCGCCGCGACCGCCTCCGCCCCCGCCGCCGCGGCTGCCGCCTCCGCCTCCACCGCCGCCGCGGCTGCCTCCGCCTCCGCCGCCGCTGCTGCTGCCGCCCCAACCGCCGCTGTTGTATTCGTCAAAGTCGGCCTGCGGACTGAGCAATTCTGCTACATCATAAACAACCTGATAGTAGCGATTGGAAACATTGGTATCCAGGTATTCGAGCGTCGCAATAATAATAACTCCTTCTTTAATCATATAACCGATTTCCGTGATCGCACTGGCGTTTACGGCATTAATAACCAATTCAAGCGCCGTCTTGAGAGAGATTCCCTGCATGCCGGCGCCGGGAATATTCAATGGAGTTTCCCGTTGAATAAAGGCCGTATCCACCAGATTGGCCCAGATCGGAGTGATTCGCAAAGGCGGATCTACGGCAGTGCGGATAATTTCCAGAGATTCTTCAAAAGTAGTCTCTTCTGTAATGGCAGACGAAAAATCAACTGTTTCCTGAAGTTGTTTTTCAACAGCCGTTGTCTTCGGGTCGACATCTTCTTTTTCCGCCGCTTCTCGGCGTGCTGCGATTTCTTTCCAGTTTTTTGGATAGGTTATTTCGTCAAAATACGGAATCGATTTACGATCTGATTCCAGCAGCAGCCGAATTTCTTCTTTGTCCGTTTCCTCGCGGATTTTTCGCTGTTCGCGCCACATCACGGTGTCTTCAAGGGTTCGTTTGAGAATCAAAGCGCTGTGGTTTAACGGATCAACCGCCAGCAGCTGCTCCAGCTGTCCAAGGGCTTCATCATACCGCTGCTCATCTAAAAACGAATACGCCCTCTGCATAAAGTCTTCGATGGCCTTGGCGCGGCGCTGCTCCATGGCCTGACGATTCTGATCGGCCAATTGCCGGGCCTGCTGCTCCTGGGCGGATTGCTGCTGGGCGTTAAACGCTTCCTGCTGATGGGCGACCTGTTCTTCTTTTTGGGTTAATTGTCGCTGAAATCCTTTGTATAACTCATCCCCCAGAAGCAATTTGTTGGTTTCGATCGTAACAAAGGCCTTTCGTAAAGATTGACGCGCCTGCGTAAAGTCGTTCTGTGCCAGAAATTGAGCCGCTTTTGCAAGGGCATCATTGACGATGGCTGTTGTATATCCGATCTGAACGGACTGTTTCCGCTGTACTTCATTGAGATAGGAATCTGTTTGATCGGTTGAAACAGGCGCGCTGACGTGGACAGCGGGAGCCGTTTCGGTCTGTAAGGGCTGGATCTCTGCTGCTTCCGGCGAAGACGGCAAAACTTCAATGTGGATGGTGGAATCGCTGGGGGTCATTGAGAGGACCGGTTCAGGAACGGGCTGGGGCTGTATAATTGTTTTGTCCGGCTCCGTGGGAACCATTTGCATCAATTCGATCTCAATTTCTTCTCCGGCGGACAATTGGGGCTCTGCATCAGGAGTTGGTTTGGCGGCCGCTGAAGTTTGCTGAACCTGGTCGATCATTTTCAGATAATCCATCGGAGTCAGGGAACCGGTCACGCTGACATTCGATTCGGCCACCTGAAGAAAGCCGGCCTTGGCTTTCTCATAGTCGCCGGCCAGATAATCTTTAGCGGCCTGATCGTAGATCTGCTGCATTTGATTGTTTTCAACCTGCAGTTTGTCTCGAATTTCATCGATGCTGTTCTGGACCAGGGTGCGCTCATTATCCGCAATATACGGATTGACCTTGATTTCTTCCAACAGCGTCAGCGCCTGCTGATACTGACCCTGTGCGGATAACTCTTCCGTCTGTTTGAGGCGGGCGGCTATTTTTTGCCGCTCTGCCAGCGCCTGATCGATTTGACTGGTTAGATCCTTCAGAGTACGGGTGTGCGTTTCTGTAAGATAAGGGGTAAAATTTTGGCGAATTTCAGCGATAAGTACCTGGGCCTGCTGATAGAAGCCCCGTTTGACCTGCTCCTGAGCGATACGGACATAACTGTCTGCTTTTTGCTGCTTGGCCTGTTTTTCGCTGACCGTTTCGGCCAGTACCGTCTGCAAGGCGATTCCTGTCAGAACAACAAACATCCCAAACAGACAAACCCATGCCATGTACCCTCGTTTAGAACTGGCAGTCGTCGACACCATAACCTCCAAAATAATATATATTATGACGTTCCTATTACTTACCCGGTTTACAATTCATAGACACTCTCCCCTGAATGAGGGGAAAGTCTAAATAGAAAAAAACATTCTTGCAAGCGAAAAAATACCGAAAGTTCAGATATCTGTCTTGTTTTTTTTATTTTGCCTCTGTATAGTCCCCCCTTGGTCAAATCCTCTAAGAAGAGAGTATGGTATATGCAAAAGGTTCGTCCGGGTATGGCAGGGCCGTATTCTTTAGCCGTAGATTGTTCAGGGCGAGTAGGTTCCGTGGCCTTGGGGATGGGTCCGGATCTGATAAAGGAGATTGTTTTTTCGGGCAAAATGAGACATAGCAGCGAGTTGTTTCCGGCTATGTCCCAGGTCTTAAACTCTTCCGGATGCAAACCTCAGGATATTGAGTTCTTTTGCTTAACAGCGGGGCCGGGCAGTTTTACAGGCCTGAGAATCGCGGTAACTACCGCAAAAATGCTGAATTTTGCTCAAGATACGAGTATTGTTGCGGTAAACACAATGGACGCAATAGTCGAAAACGCGACTGAATATATCGAAAAAACAAAAAATCTTTTTGACAAACTTATAGTAATTCTGGATGCCAAACAGAGCCAATTTTTTACCTCAGTTTACAAAAGGAAAGATCGCAGTTGGCAAAAGTTAGTTAATGATACGTTGATGTCTTCAGAACTCTTGATTAATTACGCAAAAAAAGATCAACAATTATCTGCTATGCTTGCCGGAGAAGGTCTTTTTTATCATTCCGAATTTTTTAAGTCTAAAGGTATGGAGTGTTTGCCGTCGGAATACTGGTGCCCCAAAGCATCCAATGTACTAAAAATAGGATACAAGATGGCCCAGGAAGGCAACTTTTCTGACCCCCAAAAACTGGTTCCTGCTTATATAAGATTGCCTGATGCTGTAGAAAAATGGGGCAATAAAGAAGTTCTATAATATCTTTTTTTCCTGCCAACTTGACCGTTTCAAAAAAAGAAAACTAACTTAAATTGGCAGAACCATCGAAAATCTCTTCTGAGATAACCAAAATCAACAAAAACTCATTTTATTTTAAGTCGCGATCAATAAAAGAATTATAAAAACATTTCTGCGTCAACAAAAATAATGCCGTAATTTTGGTATTTGCTTTGCTATGAGTAATTTCCATAACGTGAGATAATCTGTGTTTGTATGAAATGAAGATACTGTACAGGAGAGAGAAACATTATGGGCGCAAAAAATGTAGCGTTTGAAACAGATGCCCGCAGCGCATTGCTGGCCGGAGTTGAAAAACTTGCCGTCGCCGTCAGATCCACACTTGGACCGCGCGGAAGAAACGCCATTATTGACAAGGGGTGGGGCGGACCTACTGTAACCAAAGACGGAGTCACCGTCGCAGAGGAAATTGATCTGGTCGATAAGGCGGAAAATATGGGAGCCAAATTGGTCCGCGAAGTCGCCAGTAAAACCTCGAAAATCGCCGGAGACGGAACCACCACGGCGACCGTTCTGACGGAAGCGATTTTTAAGAGAGCGTATAAAAATCTGGCGGCAGGGGCCGATGCCATGGCATTAAACAGGGGCATTCAAAAGGCCGTATCAACTGCCGTGGACAAACTCAAATCGATGGCCAAGCCGATTGATATAAAAAAGAAGGATGACATCATCAACATCGCCTCTATCAGCGCCAATAACGATCAGGAAATCGGCAAGAAAATGGCTGAGGCCTTCATGCGGGTCGGCAAAGACGGCGTAATTACCGTTGAAGAAGGAAAGAGTCTGGAGACCACCGTTGATTACGTCGAAGGAATGCAGTTTGATCGCGGGTATCTGTCTCCGCATTTTGTGACCGATCTGGATCATATGACCTGCCAGTTGGAAAAGCCCTATATCCTTGTCTTTGAGGAAAAGATCAGCAATGTCGGAAAACTGGTTCCGCTTCTGGAGCAGGTTGCCAAGAGCAAACGGCCCTTGCTGATTATCGCCGAGGATATTGAAGGAGAGGCCCTGGCCACTCTGGTTGTCAATAAACTTCGGGGTATTCTGCAAGTGGCGGCCGTCAAGGCGCCCGGCTACGGCGATCGGCGAAAAGCCATGCTGGAGGATATCGCGATTCTGACCGGCGCAGAGCCCATTTTCAAGGATCTGGGGATTGAACTGGATCATGTGAAGATTTCTCAGCTTGGACAGGCGAGAAAAGTGACCATAGATAATGATACGACCACCATTATTGAAGGAGCTGGGTCGGGGAAAGACATTCAGGGACGGATCTCCCAGATTCGAAGCGAAATAAAAGATACCACCAGCGATTATGATCGCGAAAAACTTCAGGAACGTCTGGCCAAACTGACCGGCGGGGTAGCGCAAATCAATGTCGGCGCTGGCAGCGAACCGGAAATGAAAGAAAAGAAGGCCCGTATCGAAGACGCCCTGCATGCTACCCGGGCGGCTATTGAAGAAGGTATCGTGCCCGGCGGCGGCGTGGCCTTTGTGCGGTGTATCGACGAGATCGGCAAATTAAAACTTGAAGGCGACGAAAAGACCGGCGTTGAAATCGTCATGTACGCCCTCAGGACTCCCTGCTATTACATTGCCGAAAACGCCGGAATGTCAGGAACGCTGGTGGTCAACAAAGTCGCCGCCGGCAAAGGCGGATTTGGCTACAATGCAGATAAAAACGCCTATGAAGACCTGGTGGAAAGCGGTGTGATTGATCCGGTCAAGGTTTCCCGGATAGCTCTGCAAAATGCGGCCTCTGTAGCTGGCCTGCTTTTGACTACCGACTGTGTCGTAACGGAAAAGCCGAAAGACAAAGAAAAACCAGGTCTGCCCGGCCATGGCGGTATGGGCGGCGGCATGGGAGGCATGGGCGGTATGGGAGGCATGGGCGGTATGGATGGCATGGACATGATGTAAATCGAATAAATCATAACAATAATCTGGATATAACAGGAGAGGATCTTATGAAACTCAAACCGTTGGAAGACCGAGTCGTTGTAAAGCCGCAGGAAGCCGAAGAAAAGACCGCCGGGGGCATCGTCCTTCCGGATACGGCCAAAGAAAAACCCCTGATGGGGAAAGTGATCGCCGTCGGCGAGGGCAAGCGCCTGGAGAACGGAACCCGCGCCAAGATGGCGGTAAAAAAGAACGATGTGGTTCTGTTTGGCAAATACAGCGGAAGCGAAGTGGAAGTGGACGGCGTGGAATACAAAATCCTCCGCGAAAGCGAACTTCTCGGAATCGTGGAACAATAATGGAACTGAACTCTTCGAACGCCTGAGCGGGCGGGAGGTATTTGTATATGGCAAAACAAATGATGTATCAGGAAAACGCGCGGGCCCAGTTAAAGGAAGGGCTTTCTCGTCTGGCGGCCGCGGTAAAGGTGACCATGGGCCCAACCGGCAGAAATGTGCTGCTGCACAAAAGTTACGGCTCGCCCAAAATCACCAAGGACGGGGTTTCGGTCAGCAAAGAAATTGAACTGCCGGAGCCGTTTCAAAATATCGGCGCCAAGATGGTCAATCAGGTGGCCAGCAAAACCAGCGATCTGGTCGGCGACGGAACTACAACGGCGATGGTTCTGGCGGAGGCAATCTATGCCGAAGGTCTTAAGTATGTTATAGCCGGAACCAATCCGGTATCAATCCAGCGGGGCATCAACAAAGCCGCCGCCATAGCGATCGACTACATCCGATCCGTCAGCAAGCCGGTCAAGGGACACGAAGACATCGCCAAGGTCGCCGCCATCAGCGCCAACAATTCCCCCGGCGTCGGCGAAATTCTGGCCGATGCCATGGATAAAGTCGGCAAAGAAGGCGTGATTGAGGTAGAAGAAGGCAAAGGCATGGAAACCGAACTGACGGTAGTGGAAGGAATGCAGTTCGACAAGGGCTATTTGTCTCCCTATTTTATGACCAATGCCGATACGCTGGAGTGTGTGCTGGAAGACGCCTATATTCTGCTGCACGAAAAGAAGATCAGCAATCTGCGAGAAATGCTTCCTCTGCTGGAGAAAATCGCCCAGGTGGGCGCTCCTCTGCTGATTGTTTCCGAGGATGTCGAAGGCGAAGCCCTGGCAGCCCTGGTCATCAACCGGCTGCAGGGAGTGCTGAAGGTTTGTGCGGTTAAGGCCCCGGGATTCGGCGACCGGCGCAAAGCCATGCTGCAGGATATCGGAATCCTGACCGGAGCGGAGGTGATTACAGAAGATCTGGGCATCAAACTGGAGAAGATTGAATTATCGCAACTGGGCCGCGCCCGCAAGATTGTGGTTGGCAAAGAAAACACAATCATTATAGAAGGCGAAGGCAAAAAGAAAGACATCCAGTCCCGCTGTGATCAGATTCGCAGTCAGATTGAAAAGACCACCAGCGACTATGACCGTGAAAAGCTTCAGGAACGGCTGGCGAAAATGACCGGCGGAGTGGCGGTGATCAAAGCCGGAGCGGCGACCGAAGCGGAAATGAAAGAACGCAAAGATCTGCTGGACGACGCTCTGCACGCCACCAAGGCGGCCGCGGAAGAAGGCGTCGTGCCCGGCGGCGGAGTCGTGTTCCTGCGGGCCATTGCGGAAGTGGAAAAAGGCCGAAGCAAAGCCAAGGGCGATGAAAAGTTCGGGTTTGATATCCTGATCAACGCCCTGAAGACCCCCACGCGTCAGATCGTAGATAACGGCGGACAGGAAGGCGAGGTGGTCGTTGCCGAATTGATCGAGAAGACGGACAATATCGGTTATGACGCCTTAAAAGGGCAGTATGTGGATATGTTCAAGGCGGGCATTATCGATCCGGCGAAGGTAGCTCGTACAGCGCTGCAAAACGCCGCCTCAGTGGCGGGATTGATGCTGACGGCCAATATTGTGATTACGGACTTAAAAGACGAAGATAAGGAAAACGCCGTACAGGGTGCGGTGATATAATCGCTCTTTTTTCAGCGCTGCATCTCAGGGCCTTGGCGGGCTTGAGGTGCAGCGCTGTTTTATCCAGCAAGGAATAGAGACAGATGGCCAAACGGGATTATTATGAAGTGCTGGGCGTGGATCGAAAGGCCGGCGCAGAGGAGATTAAGCGCGCCTATCGAAAGATGGCCATCAAGTATCACCCGGATAAAAATCCCGGAAATAAAGAAGCCGAGGCCAAATTCAAAGAATGTGCAGAGGCCTACGAAGTCCTCAGCGCCCCGGAAAAACGGCAGCGCTACGATCAATTCGGTCACGAGGGCCTGCGGGGCGCCGGGGTCCGCGATTATTCGCACATGAGTGCGCAGGACATCGGGGATATTTTCGGCGATTTATTCGGCGATATGTTCGGCGATCTGTTTGGGCGGCGCGGACGCGGGGGAAGGACTCATGGTCCGCAGCGCGGGTATGATCTGGAAACGGCCGTAGAACTGACCCTCGATGAGGTGGCCCAGGGAGCCGAAAAGACGATTGAATTTACCCGACAGGATACCTGTACCGACTGTGACGGTAAGGGGACAGCCAAGGGAAAAGCGCCTACCCGCTGCAGTACCTGTCGCGGAAGCGGTCAGGTTCAGCGAGCGGGCCTGGGGGGATTTTTCCAAATGGTCTCTACCTGCCCGCAGTGTCAGGGCAGCGGCCAGGTGATAACAGATCCATGCCGAAAATGCCGAGGCAGCGGAACCATTCCTCACAAACGAACGCTGTCTGTAAAGATTCCGGCCGGAGTGCATGAGGGACAAGGGGTGCGGGTTACCGGCGAAGGAGAGCCCGGCCGACACGGCGGACCTCGCGGAGACCTGTACTGTTATGTGCGGATCAAGGCCCACCCCTTTTTGATGCGAAACGGATCGGATCTGCTGGTGACAGTGCCGCTGAGTTTTACGCAGCTGGCGCTGGGCACAACTATCGATGTGCCCACGCTGAATGGGACCCGGCAGCTGAAGATCCCGGCCGGAACGCAGCACGCCAGCGTTTTTCGTATCCGCGGACAGGGATTGCCGGATCTGAGAAGCTCCGGCAAGGGCGATTTGCTGGTTCAGATCGCCGTGGAAATCCCCAAACGGATTACGGCGGATCAGGAGCGGCTGCTGCGCGAATTTGCTCAGATCGAGGAAAAACAGACGGATTCTGAGAGCAAAAGCTTTTTTGACAGGATCAAGAAACACTTTGGCGGATAAGGGATAGGCGCCATGGCCCATAAAGAAGAAAAACAGGAAAAGAAAAAAATAGACCAGCTGGAAAAAGAACTGGAGCAGATGCGGGAGCAAATCCGGCTTTTGGAAGAAGAAAAACAAAAGCATTTTGAGCAGCTCCAGCGGGTCAGCGCCGATTATACCAATTACCAGAAGCGAGCGGCCAGACAAATAGCCGATTCAGTCGCCTATGACAAGAAAGCGATTCTTCGTTCTCTGCTTCCATCGCTGGATAATTTTGAACATGCCTTTGCCAAAATCAGCTCGGCCGAAGGGGAGCAAACCCTGCAGAAAACCATTGAAGGAATTCATATGATTTATAATCATATGCTGGATACGCTCCGATCTCTTGGGGTGGAAAAAGTAGATGCCCTCGGAAAGCCCTTTAACCCCGACCTGCATGAAGCTATGATGAAAAGAGAGGAAGCGGACAAGGAAAACAATACGGTACTGGAAGTTTATCAACCGGGTTATACTTTGGGCGGACAGGTGCTTCGGCCGGCCAAAGTCATAGTAAATCGCCTGGATGCAGAAGAGGAGCAAGCCGTTCCCGGAAATGAAGTCGAAACGGAAAAGGAGGACTCCCCTTCGCCGAATTCAGAAGACAGCAGAGAGGATGCCTGATTTATGCCTACGTATGATTACCTGTGTGAAGGTTGCGGATATTCATTGGAATTGTTTCAGGGAATCACTGAGCCGGCGAAAAAAAAATGCCCGCGATGCGGCAAACTGAAACTCAAGCGGCTGCTGGGGGTCGGAGCGGGGGTTATTTTTAAGGGCTCCGGCTTTTATGAAACCGATTACCGCTCGGACAGCTACAAAAACGCCGCCAATAAAGAAAACTCTGCAACAAGCGAAAAAACAGAGAAAAAAGACGCATCTTCCGGATCTGAGGCAAAATCAGAAAAAAGCCCTCAACCGGCAACGGCTTCTTCCTCAAAAAAGAAGCAGACTACCAAAGATTGACAACCGCTGAAATCGGAAAATGATCGGAGGGATATTGGCCATTAAACGCTCGCCGATCGATTGCAGCGGCCAGGACTCGGCTGCCCTCTCCAACGAGAATATGATCGATCTTGGGACCGGTTGTAACTCCCTTAAATTTGTGATAGGTTCCCTCATTGAGCCGATAGGGATGGACGGCGGCCCAGGTATCCTGCAGACGCGGGTAAGGAGTTCTGCAGTCATAATGCTGTAGAAATTTCATCGCCGGGTTCTGCAGTTCCATATTGAAATCTCCCATTACGATAAAAGGTTCGGAATGTTTTCGCAGGGAGATCTGCTCGGCCAGGATTTGGGCGCTTTTGGATCTGGATTTTTGCGACAGGTTGTCCAAATGAAGATTGTACACATAAAAACAGCGTGCCGTTTCAAGATCTGCCAGACGAACCCAACTGCAGATGCGGGGAAAAAGGGTACCCATAAACTTTGAACCCGGCTCCCAGGGCGTGCTGGAAAACCAGAGGGTGCCGGAATCAATTTTACAGAATCGGTCTTTTCGAAACAAAATGGCGCAGGTTTCTCCTGTATCCTGCTGAGAACTGCGTCCGATTGCATAGACTTCATAACGCGGCAAACGCTGATGAATCTCGGCAATCTGAAAATCCAGGGCCTCCTGAAGACCAATGACATCGTAGCGTGCGTCGGCCAGCACGGAGATGACCATTTCACGGCGATTGGACCAGCGCTGGCTGCCGGAACTGTACTTGCCGACACGGATATTAAAACTGGCTACCCGGACCAGGTCGGATTCATTTGTAAACTTTGTAAGGCGAGGCGCGATTTCCGCATGTCCATATCCAATTAAGGAGAAATAAAAAATTACACCGGCGACAAAAGGCGAACGTTTGTTTAGAGATTCCATTTTTTCGTCCCTAAATTATGCTGTCATTCTGGTCGTTTGCATTCTTCCCAGATGAGTCATTCGCCAAAGCGATGTGAAAAACTTAAAAAAAGTTTTCGCTTTTAACTGTAAAAAAACAAAAACTTCTCATTTTCTCAAAATTCTTAAAAAAACAGAGTATCCCCAGATAATAGACAAATTATGCCTATAAGAGTTTGCGCACTCGCTTATTTATTCGTGAAAGAAGCGAGTTTAAGATCTTTTGGAAGCGGGTTTGTCCAGTTCAAAGGCCTGACAAACGGCTGTCAAGGCCGTGTCGCCTTGTTCCAGAGCTACCAGACAACTGATTCGGATTTCGCTGGTGGTTATCGAGTCGATATTGATCTGGGCATCTGCCAGCGCCTGAAACATCCGGTCCGCCACTCCGTATTGAGACCGCATACCGACCCCAACAATAGACACTTCGGCGACATCTTCCTGCACAAATACATTTTGACAGTGCACTTGTTCCCGGATGTCTTCGATGGCCGCACGGGCAGAATCCAGATCGCTTTTATGGATAGTAAATGAGATATTTGCTTTTTCCGGGCTTACTTGTGTTTGAATAATGTCATTGACGCTGACCCGGGCCTTGGCCAAATGAGAAAAAATCTTGGCGGCGTTGCCGGGCTTGTTATCCACGCCGATCATACTGAATTTTGCCAGTTCTTTTTGAATAGTAGCGCCTGATACCAGTATTCCTTCCATTTTCGGGACCTCGTGAGTAATTAAAGTTCCGGGATTATCATTTAAACTGCTGCGTACATGAATTGTGACGTTGTATTTTTTTCCAAATTCAATGGAACGCCCGTGCATGACACCGGCTCCCAAACTGGCCAGTTCAAGGATTTCATCATAACTGATCTGGTCCATTTTAACGGCTTTTGGAAATTTGCGGGGATCGGCTGTGTATATTCCGTCCACATCCGTGTACACTTCACACAGATTAGCGCCCAGTGCCGCTGCCAAAGCCACGGCGCTGGTATCCGATCCGCCTCGTCCGAGTGTAGTAATATCGCCTTCTCCATCAACCCCCTGGAAGCCCGCTACGATGACGATATACCCTTCGCTGAGTTTCTTTTTAATCCGTTCGGTGCCGATGCTTTGGATACGCGCCTTGGTGTGTGCATCATCCGTGACCATGCTGATCTGCGATCCGGTAAAACTGATGGCTTTTTCGCCGGCAGTCCAGCAGGCCATCGCGAATAAAGAAACCGTCTGCTGCTCGCCGGTACTCAAAAGCATGTCCATTTCCCGCTTGGGCGGATTGGGATTGACCTCCAGAGCGTCGTGTATCAGTTCGTCGGTTTGCTTTCCGCGTGCGGAGGCCACGACAACCACCTGATTTCCTTTTTTAAAAGCCGCAACGGCCCGGCTGGCCGCCCGACGGATTTTTTCAGCGTTGGCCACAGAGGTCCCGCCAAATTTTTGTACAATTATAGGCATTGCATTTATCCTGTATATTGGAAGTCAAGATTTAACGAATAGGCAACCACTATAGCCATTTCACAGGGGAAATGTCAAATGCTTTTTGGATTGCTTTTTTTTCATAAAAAATTAAGATGGCGAAAATTTTACAAAATTTCTGTAGTCAAAACTGACCCGATCTGCCAATTGCAATTTATGTATGCCGACAAAAGTGATAAAGATTGATTCCCCGAATCAAACAAAGGATATCAGGGCAGTATCACAAATAATTGAACAGGGGGGGATAGCGGCCATTCCGACCGAGACGGTTTATGGGCTGGCTGCCAAAGCAACCCCCGAGGGTATCGAACGTTTGGATTCTTTGAAAAAAAGGCAGGAGGGTAAGCGATATACCCTGCATATTGGAGACAAAAAGGATCTGGACGCCTACGTGCCCGTGTTAAAAGCGCCTGTGCGAAAACTTATCGACAAGACATGGCCCGGCCCTCTAACGCTCGTTGTAGATTTTGAAGAAGATTCCTTAAGTAAGCAGCGAAAAAAACTTGGAAAGGAGATATTCAAGTGCCTGTATTCGGATGGGTCAATCGGTATTCGATGTCCGGATTTAAGTGTCACCAGGCAAATTTTAAGTTTAGTAAAAACGCCTGTTATTGCTCCCAGCGCCAACCCGGGATCACATCCGCCTGCCGTGACCTTTGAACAGGTTTTAGGTTATTTTGACAACCAGATCGATGTGGTTGTTATCGGTGGATCGGATTCATGCCGTTATAATAAGAGTTCTACAGTTGTGAAATATGGCACAAATGGTTTTCAAATCCTTCGAGATGGTGTTTTCAACGAAAACGATATATTAAAAATATCCACAATTCGGATATTGTTTGTCTGCACAGGGAACACGTGCCGCAGTCCGATGGCAGAAGGAATTTGCAAAAAGATTCTTGCGGATAAAATTGGGTGCACTATTGACTCTTTGCCGAGGTTTGGATATAGGATTGAATCAGCAGGCGTTGCTGCAACAGATGGGTCTCCGGCAAGCGAAGAAGCCGAGATCATCTGTCGGCAATTTGGGGTCTCGATAGCAGGACATCGCAGCCGGTTGCTGACTGCCCAGATGATTAAAGAATTTGATTTTATTTTTGCGATGAGTCGGACTCACTTACAGATTTGTCGGACGCTTTCGGAGTCGCAAGGAAAAGTTAATTTGCTGGATATCCATGAGGTCTCTGATCCATTTGGCGGAAACCTTGAAATCTATAAAAAATGCGCTGAGCAAATCGAATCTGCACTGAAAGAAAGGATTGAAGAGTTTTTATGAAAGTTGTTGTCACCAACGATCATCGAGGAGTTCGAACCAGTGAACAGATTTTGGCGATCCTTGCTCAACTGAACCATGAATGTCTGGATCTTACTAATAAAGAGGATCAAGCGGTAGATTATCCTGATTCTGCTTATGAAGCTGGAAAGGCCGTTTCAACAGGCAAAGCGGACCGTGCGATTTTGATTTGCGGTACCGGCATCGGGATGTGCATTGCGGCCAATAAGGTTAAAGGAGTCCGTGCGGCTGTATGCTTTGATGAACTTTCAGCCAAGGTTTCACGACAGCATAATGACACTAATGTACTGTGTTTATCCGGAGATCTGCTTGGCCCGTCTTTGTTTCGAAAGATTGTTGAAGTCTGGCTGAGCACAGAGTTTGAGGGCGGACGCCATCAGCGGCGGGTTCGCAAAATACAGGCCATAGAAGAGGGCAAAGATCCCCGAGAGGTCGTAAACGGATAAAAAAGCAACGGTTTTATGCGATTATCTTATTTTCTGACTGATCGCGAAGGGATAATTTTTCATTTGATAAAATCCGGTACTTGTTTGGCTTCCTGGTTTTGTAGTGGTTCTGTCTGCTTCCTGAACATAGCCCGATAGGGCTATAACCATTTCAAAAAAATCTTAATAAAATATTTGACAACCTTTTGTTGTACTTTTAGTATTACTACCGTAAAAGTAGCAAGAGTAGTATATGAAAGGTGTCCTGAACTATGAGAGTCTCTACTAAAACGCGTTACGGCTTGCGGTTTATGATAGAATTGGGGACTAACTATGGCCAAGGTCCTGTCTATATGAAAGATATCGCAAGATCGCAGGAAATATCAGAAAAGTATCTGAGCCAAATCCTGATTTCACTGAAATCCGCTGGCTTGGTGGACGGTTTTCGAGGCGTCAACGGCGGCTATATCCTGACTCGGCCGCCGTCTGAAATCACGGCAGGACAAATCGTGGGCGTACTGGAAGGGGGCCTGTCTTTGATAGAATGTGTGCAGATTCCGGGAACTTGTCATCGCCAGCCGGAATGTGTCAGCCAGGAAGTATGGAGAAAATTAAGTTCGGTGATTTCGGATGCTCTGGAGGATATTACTCTGGAAAATCTTGTGTCCAGACAGTTGGAAAAAAGAACAGGCGAAACGATGTATTATATCTGAAATTTAAAAAATAAAAATTAGGGAGCAATATAAATGGCCATCAATGAGAAGAATCTAAAACTTGAGACTCTGGCAGTGCATGGCGGACAACAGCCGGATCCGGCGACCGGTTCCAGAGCCGTTCCTATTTATCAGACCAGTTCCTATCAATTCAAAAGTACCGAGCACGCAGCCAACTTGTTTGGACTGAAAGAATTCGGCAATATCTACACTCGCTTGATGAATCCTACAACCGATGTTCTGGAAAAGCGCATTGCGGCTTTGGATGGAGGGGTGGGGGCTTTGGCGGTGGCCAGCGGACAATCGGCTATTACGCTTGCGCTGCTGACGATTGCAAAGGCCGGCGACGAAATTGTGTCGGCGGATAATCTTTACGGCGGGACATACAATCTGTTTCATTATACCTTTCCGCGACTGGGCATTACCGTGCGGTTTGTCAAATCCAATGATCTAGACGCCATCAGCAAGGCGATTACCAAAAAGACCAAGGCGATCTATGCAGAAAGTATCGGCAATCCCAAACTGGATGTGGCGGATCTGGAGGGGCTTTCATCACTTGCCCGTAAAAACGGGATACCGCTTGTTCTGGACAACACGGCATCGCCGTATCTGCTGCGTCCGATTGATTTCGGGGTGGATATCGTTGTGTACTCGGCGACAAAATTTATCGGAGGGCATGGAACTTCCATCGGCGGCCTGATCGTGGATTCCGGGAAATTTGACTGGACAAACGGGCGGTTTCCGCTGATTGCCGAACCGGATCCGAGCTATCATGGGATCAACTTTGTCGAGGCGCTTGCGCCGCTTGGAAATATCGCATATATTATCAAAGCCCGTGTGACGCTGCTTCGCGATATGGGGCCGACGATGTCGCCGTTTAATGCATTTTTATTTTTACAGGGCCTGGAGACGCTGCATCTGCGGATGCCCCGACATTCATCCAATGCGCTGGCGGCAGCTGAATATTTGCGCAGTCACCCGTCCGTCGCATGGGTGACCTATCCGGGTCTTACTGACAGCCCGGAGGCGGGACGGGTAAAAAAATATCTGCCCAGGGGCGCAGGAGCGATCGTTGGATTTGGAATCAAAGGAGGACTGGAGGCGGGTCGAAAGTTCATTGATTCTTTGGAACTGGTTTCCCATCTTGCCAATATCGGCGATGCCAAGACGCTGGCGATTCATCCGGCCTCAACTACGCACCAGCAACTCTCTGCTGAGGAGCAGTTGGCCACAGGTGTGACGCCTGATTTTATTCGGCTTTCAGTGGGGATAGAGCATATTGACGATATTCTTGCAGATCTCAAACAGGCGCTTGCCAAGGCAGTGTAATTAAGAGAGCAAGTTCAAGATGGAGATGATGTAAGACGCCGATTTCAGGAACTCTCATCGCCGCTGTGCGTGGAAATCGGGCAATGCGCATCTGAGGTGTCCTTGTGGACATGCTAGGCGGAGACTGTACACAAAACAAGCAAAAAAAAGGCCAATCCAATTCCCAAAATTATTTGCAGCATTATTGCTCCTGAAATCTGTACACGGTAAATTAACGTTCTTACCCAGAACAAAAAGATTGCCTAATTATACGGATCAGATTTTCATTTGATAACAAAATTTTTGCAATTTTAATAAAAAACAGATTATTTCAGGCCAATTTCTCTCTACAAAAGAGGAAAAGAAAAGAGTTGCTTGTATCGGCGTGATCTGTTATAAAATCCAATCTTTACTGTAGGGGCGGTGCATCCGCAGTCTACAGAATAAACTGATTGTCCACAGTATTTTATTGAGACGGAGAGATTTATGACTCGACAAATGGTGACAATTGACGGCAACACAGCGGCGGCTCATGTGGCCCATGCAACCAATGAGGTCATTGCGATTTACCCGATAACTCCCAGCTCGCCGATGGGCGAGATCTCGGATGCAAAAACGGCGGCCGGACAGCCGAACATCTGGGGTACCATTCCCTCGGTGACGGAGATGCAGTCGGAAGGCGGGGCTGCCGGCGCGGTCCATGGATCGCTTGCGGCCGGAGCTTTGACTACGACGTTTACGGCCTCCCAGGGTCTTTTGCTGATGGTTCCCAATATGTACAAAATCGCCGGCGAGCTGCTGCCGACGGTGTTTCATGTATCGGCGCGGTCGCTGGCCTGTCAGGCACTGAGCATTTTCGGCGATCATTCGGATGTGATGGCTTGCCGTGCCACTGGTTTTGCCATGCTGTGTGAAAGCGGCGTCCAGGAAGTTATGGACCTGGCTGCGGTGGCACATCTGTCTGCCATCAAGGGCCGCGTGCCGTTTGTGCATTTCTTTGACGGGTTCCGCACCAGTCACGAGGTCCAGAAGGTAGAGGAACTATCCTTTGACGATATGCGGGCGATGATAGATAACAAACTGGTAGAAGCCCACAAGGCCAGGGCGCTGAGCCCGGATCGCCCGATGATCAGCGGCACGGCGCAAAACCCGGATGTCTTTTTCCAGGGACGCGAGACGGTCAATCCGTTTTATCTGGACTGTGCGGGGATCGTTCAGCAGACGATGGACAAGTTTGCCCGAATCGTCGGCCGTCAATATCATCTGTTTGATTATATCGGCGATCCAAACGCGGAAAAGGTGATTGTGATTATGTGCTCAGGAGCCGATACAGTCCATGAAACGGTGGATTATCTGACGGCTCGCGGAGAGAAAGTCGGGCTGGTGAAGGTTCGTCTGTATCGGCCGTTTGACTGCAAGGCATTTATCGAGTCTCTTCCCAAAAGCGTACAGAAGATTGCGGTTTTGGACCGAACCAAGGAACCGGGAGCGCTGGGCGAGCCGCTGTATCTGGATGTCCGCACAGCCATCGGCGAGGCCATGTCGGAGGGATGGGCTCCGTTTAAGCAGTATCCCAAGACAATCGGCGGCCGCTACGGCCTGGGATCAAAGGATTTTACGCCGGCAATGGTGAAGGCGGTGTTTGACAATATGGACAAGCCCGCGCCGAAAAATCATTTTACAGTCGGCATTGTGGATGATGTATGCCACACGAGTTTGGATGTGGATGAGTCGTTTGATATCGCCGGAAAGGTTTTTACGGGGATGTTTTACGGTTTGGGCTCGGATGGGACTGTGGGGGCTAATAAAAACAGCATCAAGATTATCGGCGAAGAAACGAAAAATTATGCTCAGGGCTATTTTGTATATGATTCCAAGAAGGCCGGAGCGATTACGGTTTCGCACCTGCGTTTTGGGCCGGAGGAGATCCGCAGTCCGTATTTGATCAGCCGGGCGGATTTTGTGGCCTGCCATAATCCGAGTTTCCTGGAACGATACGATATGCTGACCAGTCTGAAACCGGGCGGAACATTTCTGCTGACCAGCAGCCATGGCCCTGATGAGGTTTGGGATACGCTGCCGGTGGAAGTACAGCAGCAGATGATTGACAAGAAGGTCAAGTTTTATGTGATCGATGCAATCCGGATTGCGGAAGACCTCGGGCTGGGAGCGCGGATCAATGTGATTATGCAGACGGCGTTTTTCAAAATCAGCGGAGTAATCGATCTGGATCAGGCCGTCGGCGCGATCAAGGATGCGATCCGGAAAACATACGGCAAGAAAGGCGACCAGATTGTCCAAATGAACAATGCAGCGGTCGATGAGGCGCTGGATAAGATTTATCAGGTCAAAGTCCCGTCGAAGGCCACCAGTTCGTTTCATATGGCCAAGATGGTTCCCGATGACGCTCCGGAATTCGTGCGGACAGTGACGGCGGAGATTATGGCCGGCCGAGGAGATATGCTGAAGGTCAGCCAGATGCCGTGCGATGGAAAATTTCCTTCGGCTACAACCCAGTACGAAAAGAGAAATATCGCGGTGCATATCCCCGCCTGGGAACCGCACCTGTGCATCCAGTGCGGCCAGTGTTCGCTGCTGTGCCCGCATGCGGCCATCCGAATTAAGGCCTATGACCCGTCCTGTTTGAGCCAGGCGCCGGCGACCTTCAAAAGTGTTGATGCCAAGGGCAAGGAATTTGCAGGGATGAAATTTACCGTGCAGGTAGCGCCGGAAGACTGCACGGGTTGTCAGGCCTGCGTGATCAACTGTCCGGGGATTGAACGTGACGCCAATAAGCAGCCGACCGGCCGCAAGGCCATTAATATGGCGCTTCAGGAACCCCTGCGGGTTCAGGAACGGGAAAACTTTGAGTTCTTCCTGTCCATTCCGGATACCGATCCGAGTAAATTTAAGACGGCTTCAATTAAAGGCAGCCAGTTTGTGCCGCCTCTGTTTGAATTTTCCGGGGCCTGCGCCGGCTGCGGCGAGACGGCCTGTATTAAACTGGTTACGCAAATGTTCGGAGACCGGCTGTATATCGGAAACGCGACCGGTTGCTCGTCCATCTATGGGGGCAATCTGCCTACGACTCCATACGCCAAACGGTTTGACGGTCGAGGACCTGCCTGGAGCAACAGTCTGTTTGAGGACAATGCGGAATATGCTCTGGGGATGCGGTTGGCGGTCAACAAAATGATGCGGCATGCCCTGGAACTTGTGGAAAAAACCTCGAAGGCAGGGTGTGTTGATAAAGCCCTTGCCGAGTCGCTGATCGAAGGAATGAAGACGCAGGATTCACAGGCGGGGATTGAAGAGCAGCGGGCTCGGGTGGAGCAGCTGAAAGCCGCTTGTAAAAAGAGCCGGTGTGCCGATTGCGAGCTTCTTCTGTCACTGGCTGATTATCTGGTGCGCAAGAGCGTATGGGCGATCGGCGGAGACGGCTGGGCCTATGATATCGGTTTTGGCGGTCTGGATCATGTGCTGGCCAGCGGAGAGAATATCAATGTGCTGGTCCTGGATACAGAGGTGTATTCGAACACAGGCGGCCAGATGTCCAAGTCAACGCCTCTGGGCGCAGTGGCCCAGTTTGCCGCAGGCGGCAAACGAATGCCGAAAAAGGATATGGGTCTGATTGCCATGACTTATGGAAATGTCTATGTGGCGTCGATCTCCATGGGAGCCAATCCAAACCAGGCGGTAAGAGCGCTGGCTGAGGCGGAAAGTTATGATGGGCCGTCGCTGATTCTTTCCTACAGCCATTGTATTGCGCATGGAATTGATATGTCGCTGGGTTATGAAGGGCAAAAGAAGGCGGTGGCCTGCGGGCACTGGCCCTTGTACCGGTTCGATCCGCGCTTGGCGGAAGAAGGCAAGAACCCGCTGCAGCTGGACTCCAAGGCGCCGACGTTGGGCATTGAGGAATATGCGTATGGCGAGAACCGCTATCAGGTCCTGAAAAAAACCAAACCGGAGGTGGCCAAGGCGCTGATGGAACAGGCCCAGAAGTTTGTCAAGCGGAAATACAGTTTGTATGAAAAACTGTCTCAACTGGAATGTTAGAAAAAAATTGCAGCCCTGAGCATTTTCGTTCAGGGCTGTTTTTATGATGGATTGAGCGAAAAAAGGGCATCTGGATGCGATTTGGAAATCAGAGATTATTCAGTTTGTTTGCCGTGTTCGTGTTTATAGCGGGATGCGGCCAGCCAAAACGGGCGAACGAAAAATTACCAGAGGATCTGGACCGTCAGGTTCCGGCAGAACATTGCATTACGGCCAAGTCCGTGGTCAGTTATTTCCTGAAAGACGGCAGAACCTATCTGACGGACCAGGATCATATTTTTTGTCCGGATACAAGGAGGTTGGAAATTCAAAGCCGAGAGCCGCAGGGGCTTTTTGTTTGGACCTGGGCCGGTCGGCAGGGCAGCAGCAGTCATCCTGCCAAGCCGTCGGACGCTTACTGGGAGGCAGCGCAAACGGCAGCTGTTTATGCTGGATTTCTTTACGGCGGCGGCTTTCTTGCGGCATCAGAATTGACGGCCGGGTCTTCTTTAAGTTTGGAAGGCCAGAGATATATTCCTTTGCAAGGAGATCTATCCAAAAATACGATACAAATTATCTTGTATCAAAACCAGGATACGCAGAGAATAGACAGGATTGTGGTTGAAGACAAAGAAAAGAAAAAAATCTGGATGTGCAATCTATATAACTGGAGTTTTTATGGGCCAAAAGGAATGTTAATTCCGAGGAAAATAGACATATTCGATATAACGGATGGCATATCATCTAAAAAAATGATAATCCAAGTCGATTATAAACATGTCTTATAATCCTGCCTGTAATGCTATTATCTTCAAATGTTAAATTGGTAAAACTAAATGGCATCGACCTAAATTGATATCCTAACGTACATAGATGCCTGAGCGCAAGCGTAATAATCACAAGAAAAGGTTGTTTGTTTAGATAAATGTATAGTTGATTTTTTTTATAAAGTCGGTAAGATCGCCCCGTTTATCGCCTTTTAAGGCGAGAAAGTATTGTTGCAAAGACCTTGTTATACACCCTGGAGGAAAGATCCTAAATTGTTTGATTAACCAAGTTTTATGATCGATATATCCATTAAGAATTCAGAGAGAAAATCCGATATATTAAGGATGTAAAGAACGGGTTTTTGAACCTGTTCGAAAAAATGAAACGGGTAGTAAAGGCAATGTAACCAGCAGCAAAAAGCGATGTTAGAATGAATTCTAAAAATAAAAACCAAGTGCTTTTCGGAGCGGCGGCGGCCTTTATTTTTGCAACGGCTTTTATTTGCGGCTGCTATAATGATCCTTTGGATCCCACCCAGATCGGACGATTTGAGCCGACACCCAAAGTCAATGTTATTTTGGATAATCTCGGCGTGGCTGAAGAGCCCAGTCCGACTTATGAAGGAACAGAAGAACCCCGCCCTGAAGATTTGATCGATTATCAGGCAGACTATAGTATTGGATCGGGGGATGTCGTTCAGATCAGTATTTTTGAATTGTATCAGGAAGGTCAGGTTTATGTAAATAATTACATTGTAACCGAATCAGGACGGATTTCGATTCCCGATGTAGGTCTGGTTCAGGCGGCCGGTCTTACGGAACCGCAATTGGAGCAGGAGATCAAGGATATCCTGTCTCCGAATATCCTGAAAAATCCATCTGTGACCGCCACTGTGATCAATTCGCAAAAGCAATATTTTTCAATTGTAGGGCAAGGGCTGGGTACATCGGGGCGTTTTCCTTTGCCGCGATACACATTTCGTTTGACGGATGCGATTTCGCTGACCGGAAGTATCGCAGAATTTAACCTGACGTACATTTATGTATCCCGTGATGTTCCGATCGCTCAATCTGAAGGCGACACAATTGATTCCGCCAATCCGCAGCTGAATTCTCCTGTCTTTGAGAAAATGAACCTGGTTCCGGTTGACTCTGCGGAGGATGATCTGCTTAAAATTATTACCCCCTCGGCTATGAAAAAAGGGGGGATTGTCATTACCTCGGCGGAAATGGCTACCCGGGAAGAATTGGAAGCGCTGGCATTTCCTGATGGATTTGATCTTCCGGAGATCGAAGCGCCAGCACAGCCGGCTGCACAAGCGTCCCCTTCATCGCCGCAGCCCAACGAGCCGATTGAATGGGTATTTGAGAATGGAAAATGGATAGCCAAATCTCGTTCTGCGACCCCGATTCCGCCATCCTGGGAAACGGAAGCGGCAGCAGAGGAGCCGTTGCCGGCTGGTTTTGGACTGGGAGATCTTGCAAAAACCAAAACCACCACACGGGTTATTCGAGTGCCGGTGGATCGGCTATTGGCCGGCGATCCGCGATATAACATCATCATACGGCCGGGGGATCGAATTACAGTTCCGCTGGATATTATCGGAGAATTCTGGATACTGGGGAATGTCAATGCACAGGGTCCCTTCCCGCTGACCGGTCGGCCGATTACTCTCAAGCAGGCCATAGCTACAGCCGGCGGACTCAACCAAATCGCCTATCCTCAGAAAGTTGAGGTGATCCGTCGGCTGGGGAAAAATTCCGCCGGTATGGTGCAGGAAGAGATCGTGATGGTGGACCTGAAAAAAATAGCGCAGGGACTTCAGCCCGATTTCTTTATCAAACCTTACGACTTGATAAACGTAGGTACACATGGGAGCAGCCGATATTTATATATGCTTCGCACTGCTTTTCGGGCTACTTACGGTTTCGGCCTTGTATATGACAGAAACTTTGCCAATGAAGATTTTGAAGACATCTGGTCCTGGTAACCCGTTGAGCAAACCGGTATGAATCAGTCCGCAACCGCCACAGATCGATCGCTTTCTCCCGCGGATAAGCCATCCATTGGCTGGATGGATGTATCCCCGGCGATCTATGTTCAGATCGCAATAGTCGGGCTTTTATTTTACAGTTTTTTTTATGAAGAAGTCCAGAGTCTTATCCGCCGCTGGATGGATCCCGCCTGGTCGCATGGTTTTTTAATTCCTCTTTTCAGTCTCTACCTTTTATATCACCGCAAGGATGATATTCTTCCCTTGAAGGCCAAACCGAGCTATTTCCTGGGACTTGGCAGTTTGATTCTGTTTCTGACCCTGTATGTATTAAATATTGTCCAATTTAAGTTTGGTTACGGCCGGCCGATTCTGATGTTGGCGGCTCTGGCGTCTGTTGTTCTGTTTTTGGGGGGATGGACCATTTTCAGGCATGCCTGGCTGCCGGTTTTTTTTCTTTATTTTGCCATTCCACTGCCGGACGAACTGTACAGACGACTGACAATGCCGCTTCGTCTGTGGGCGGCTCAGATTTCGACCCTCTTATTGAATTTGATTCCAAATCTTGAGGCGGCCTGCCAAGGGGTGGTTATCGATGTGGTATATAAAGGCCAGCGGCTGGAACCGAGTTTGGATGTAGCTGACGCCTGCAGCGGGATGCGTTTATTGTGGGCGTTTTTGGCCTTGGGCGTTTTGATGGCTTATTTGCATAAACGGCCTGCCTGGCAGCGGGCGGCGCTGCTGATCAGCACGATTCCCATATCTATTTTGTGTAACATTATCCGAGTTACGGTAACCGGTCTGATTTATATCCTCGGAGATCCTCGGTATGCGCAGGGGGTCTATCATCATATGCTGGGCAATCTGATGATCTTTGTGGCCTTTCTGTTCTACTATGCGCTGGCCTGGCTGATGAGCAATTTGTTTGTGGAAGAGGAAGCTGTAGAGGAAGTTATTGTGACCCGTCAAAAACATTCCTCCGACGCACAGGGGGCTGACCGATGAAAGCGAAGGCCGGATGGATAAAACCCTCCTTTATAGTATGTGCAGCGGTGCTGGCTCTGGCGGCCTCCACAAAGGAATATACCATTCGCCAGTTGGGTATCCACTTTATCAAGTATCCGTTGGAACTGAAGGCCCCTTTGGACAAGTTCAGCGAGAGCAAACTGGCCCCCTATGCAGTTGTCAATAAGGCGCGCATTACCAACCGAGACGTCCTGGATAGTCTGGGAACCGAAGAATATCTCCAATGGGAACTGGAAAACCCGGATGCCCCCAACGACAGTCCGATTCGATTCTGCTCCCTGTTTATTACCTATTATACAGGCAATCCCGACATGGTTCCCCATGTACCGGATGAATGCTATGTCGGCGGCGGAAACCGCCGTCTCGGCGGCGAGATCATTTCGATCCCGCTGGATCCGGCTTTGTCGGACTCATCTGAAGCGGAAATTCCCAACCCGTTAAACGCCCAGTCGATTGTGTTCAGTCAGACTCTCAAAGGGCCGGTTTCGGTTGAAAAAGAGTTGCGCGTGCAGTACTTTTTCAAAGCCAACGGTAAATACGCTTCCAGTCGTACGGAAACCCGAAGTCTTCTGGGGCGCAATTTTTTCAGCAAATATTCTTACTTTTGTAAAGTAGAATGGAAGTTTTACGGAATGGATTATACAGGAATTGTCTATCCAGGCAGAGACCAGACCATTGAGGCAAGCGGCAAATTGCTGTCTATTGTGCTGGCGATTCTGGAGGCGGATCACTGGCCGGACTGGGACAAGGCCAACCGGCAGACAGCTAAAAAACTTAATTGAGGAATGGATCAAACACATGGCCAAAAAATTAAATAAAAAAATTGTTGTTATACTTTTAGTGATTGTGGGTCTGGGCGGTCTGGGGATGGGAGGTTTGGGGCTTTACTATCTGCGAGGACGGGATCCGGTCTATTGTCTTCGGAAGGCGGAGGCCGCGCTGGCAAACAATGATTATAAAACCGCCGAACGATATTTCGGCAGGGCATGTTCTGTTGGCAAAAGCAATCAGGAAAAGATCGATAATTATTTTCGCTTTTCTGAATTTCAATTGATGCAGAATGAGAATCATGAGCCGGACTGGCCTAAGGCGCTGGGGTGCTGGTCTGCGATTTTGAGAATCGATCCGAAGCATCCGGTTGCGCTGCGAAAATTATTTGATTATTTCTATGAGATTGCGGATCTGGGCCAGCCATACTGGAGACAGGTTCAGGAGTACTCAGAAAAACTTCTGGAGACGGAGAAGGAAAAGAATCTGGCGGTCGATCCGTTAATTCGTTTGGCGCATGGCCGGGCCGTACTTGAGATTGCCCGCAGCGGCGGAACCACCGACCGGCAGGAACTGCTGGATCAGGCGGTTTCCGATTTTCAGAAATATATCGAATTGAAACCATCCGATTTCAAAGGTTATGAATATCTGGCGGACTGCTCGCTGGTGCAGGGAGATATTGAATCCACCCGAGGAAATTTACAGGGCCGGCAGGCAACCCGACAAAAGGCCGCAGAGGTATTGGAGCAAGCCCTTGAGATGTCGGAGGATAAGTCCAGCGCTTGGGCGGCGAAAATTCATTTTGAACTGGAAACCCTGACAGATCCTAACCGGATTGATTCGATTCGCGCCGAGGCGGAAAACCTGACCCGAACGCTTCCGCCCAACGGCCGTCTTTATATTGCGTTGTCGGCGACTTATGAGATGACCGGCGGAATGAATCGGGCCGCGGAATTGGAGAAAGCGGCAGCCGCCGTACGCCAGGCCATTGCGCTGGAACCGGATAACGTACGGTATGCGATTCGTCTTGCGAATCTGCTGCATCGTCTTGGATCCATTTCGCAAAGTTTAAAAGAAGCTGATGAAGCCCTGCAGATTGCGGAGAATTCGCTGCAGCTTGCGGATGCCCAGGACAAGCCGGGTCCCCGTCAATCTTACGCTCGAGCCAATCAATTCGGTCTGCTTTCTTTAATCGCCCAAATTCAAATCGAACGAATTCTTGACGCTCCTCCATCCGATCGAACGACTCCGGAAGCGAAGAGCCGGCTGGATCGGGTCAAATCCGCTTCGGAAAAAATCGCACAAATCGCAGGAACTCAGGAAAATCCGACAGTTCAAAAATGGCAGGGTTTGATTACGCTGGCTGAGGGACAGAAAGACAAGGCAATCAGGCAGTTGTACAAGACCTATGAACAGAGCAAGGCCCTGGATCAGCCCAACCAGACCTCGCAGGTTGATTCGTATCTGTGTTATATCCTGGCCGGTGAAATGGCCCAACAAAATGTGTTCGGGATGCAGAAGGAATTTCTTGAAAAGGCCATCTTCAACCGATCCAGCATTGCGGCCTGGAGACCAGAGGCCATCCTTGATTATGCGAAGATTCTTATCCAGTCCAGAAGCTTGCCGCAGGCGGCGGCGATGATTGGCGCCTACGAAAAAGCCAAAGGATCTACTTCTCAATCTCAACAGTTACGGCTCCAGACATATATCGAAGCCGGACTTCTGCAGGAAGCCGAAAACCTGATATCCAAGATGGATCCGGCCGACAGCGAAACGGTGCAGTTTCGGCTGGCGCTGGTCAGCCGTCAAGCCAATGAATTGTCAGGTCGCATCAATGCCGAAGAAGACCCGGCCAAAATTGAGGATCTTCGAACTCAGCTGCTTCCTTTGTATGAAACCCAATTCAAACTTTATTCTCAATTGCTGGCGGTGGAGTCAGGTCTTGTGGATCCGTCCTCGCTGCAGGTTTCCTGTCAGCGGTGGATACAGGAAGGCCAGGCGGACAGAGCTCGACAACTGGTTCATGCGTATCTGGAAAAAAATCCGGGCGAACTGGCGTTTCTGATTCTTCAGAAACAGTTGGAACAACCGGATCCGAGGTCTATTTCGGCTGAACAAAATCGCGCGCTGACCCGACAGGCCGTCGAACAGGTTGCAGATCCAAAAATTCGGATTCTGTCTTTGGCCCAGTTTCGCCTGTCGGCTAACGAAACCACAGAAGCGCTGGCCGCTTATCAGAAGGCGTATGAACAATATCCGGATGATCTGCATGTTGTATTGTCTTATTATGAACTGTTGCTGAATCAGAAATTGTTTGCCGAGGCAGAGAAAATTATTAAGCAGGTCCGCGATAAAAACCTGGATGGGTGCGAGGGCAACTTCTTTGCCGCCCAAATGGAAATGGCCAGACAGGACCTGCCCCAAGCCCAGCGAAAACTGGATGAATGCCTTGCCTATCGTCCATTGTTTCCGCAGGCATGGCTGCTGAAGAGCCGGGTCTTCTATGTCCAGAATGAGATGCAGCCGGCCCTGGATGCGGCGCAAAAAGCAGCGGTCATGAATCCGCTTAACGCCGAAATTATTTTACATTATGCGTCATTGCTGCATGAACGAAATGTGCGGCTGGGCAGTCGAGTCACAGAAGAGCAGTCCCAGGAGGCGGAACGGCTTTTGCTGTTTGCGCTCATTCTAAATCCGAACAACCGAAATCTGCAGAGTTACTATGCGGAAATCATGTTTGACAAGGATCCGGAAAAATCGCTGGCTATGCGTCAGCAGCTGGCGCGAAGAGAACCCAGCGTGTCCAACGCGGTGTTGCTGGGTAATATGGCCATGCGGATGGCTCAGGAGCAGCGGGATTTGGCCAAGCAAAAAGGGCTTTATCAGGTTGCCGAAAAGGCCTATCAGCAAGCACTGGCTATGGAACCGGAAAATGAAGGGGTATTGAATGCCTATTCGGAGTATATGCGTCTGACCGGCCACTCCAGTCAGGCGGAAACGATGCTTGGCGCCCAGCCGGATGTCCTTTGGAGATTTTATATGCGGGACGGTCAGTATGAGAAGGCCGAAGCCCTGCTGCAGAATCTGCGAAAAGACAAGCCGGAAGACCTGAATCTCCTTCGGGGATTGATCCTGGCGGCACAGGGAAAAGGAGATCGCGCGGCCCTGCGAAAGCATCTGGATACCCTGCTGCCTCTGTGCAAGACGGCGGAGGATGAATTGTGGGTTTTGCAGAAGTATCTTGAATTTGAGTTTACTGACTCAATAGAAAAACAAATCGCCAGTTTTCGAGAGCGTTATCCGGAAAATACGTTTGTGCTTCTTCTGGAGGCCTGGCTGCAGATGAGCCGGGGGAAACTCCAGGATGCCATGGCACAGGTCAATCAATTTCTGTCGTCCAATCCGGACCATGCCGGCGGCTGGCGGCTTCGGGGTCGAATCTACCGGCTGATGGGGGATTATCCCAAGGCCATTGAGGCATTGCTGCAGAGTAAGACTTTGGACCCGACGCCGGTAAACCGGATTGAGCTGGCCAATGTGTATCTGGAGAATGGGCAGTTGGAAGCGGCAATCGGGGAACTCCGATCGGGTTTGAACGAGCCCCAGGCGCCCGTTCAGATTCGCTCAATGCTCGAAAACATTTATGAAAAACGAAAACGTTTTAACGACCTTCGGGTGTTTTATAAAGACACCCTGGACAAATACCCGGATAGTGTGTACTGGCATTTCCGGGCGGGAAAATTTGCCTACGATCAAAAAGACTATACAACTGCAGAAGCCCTCCTGTCCAAGGCATGGGAACTGAGTCGCAAAGAGGGTCCGGGCGATGCCCGTACACTGGATTACTACCTGGAAGTCCTTCTGCAAAGCAAGGCCTATAATAAACTGCTGGCTTTCGCTGCGGAAAACATTGATTCTCCTCATGCGGCGATTCTCTATACCTATATCGCCCAAACCCAGTTGGAACTGGGGCAGAAAGAAAAAGCAGCGCAGAATTTCTTCCAGGCCCTGGACAAAGTGGGAACCAATATTGATCTGATGAATGGAATCGTTTCCATTATCGTGGATAAGACAAGTCCGGATACAGTGATTCAATGGTGCCAGCAGAAATTCAGCCAGGACAAGAAGTCCATGGCAGGTCTTTTGGGCGCTATCAACCTGTATACTCTGACCGGGCAGTACAATCAGGCCCTCCAGTATATGGATGCGTGTCTGGAACTGCTGAATCCTCAGCAAATGGAGTGGGTGGTTCTGTCGCTTAGAAAAGCCAATTTATACACGATGGCTTATGCGCAGACATTGGATGAGGAATATTTCAAGAAGGCCTTAGCGCTAATGGAAGAAATTGTCAAAATTATGCCGCAGAATTATACGGCGATGAACAACCTGGCCTATCTGCTGGCCGATAATAACCAGGAACTGGATAAGGCCCTGGAATATGCCCGCAAGGCCTGTCAGAATGAATTGGGCAATCCGGTTTTCCTGGATACGTACGCTTATATCCAGTGCCTGCTTGGAAATTATGAAGATGCTCAGCAATCTCTGCATCGAGCGATTCAGCTGCATGAAGCGCAGAATGAGCCGATTCCCTGGGAAGTGCATAAGCATCTGGGAATGGCTCAGGAAGGGCTGAAGAAGACGCCGGAGGCCGTGGCGTCCTACCAGCGGGCGATTGAATCCGCCGATATTCCGGCCAAGGAAAAGGAAGCCCTGGATCAAAAGATCCGGGATTTGATTCAGCTTTGAGGAGTCGGCAAGCGAAGGTCTTATTGAGATCAGGAGTATTCCAATGGCAGATCAGATTCAACGGGTAATTCAAGGTATGACAGCTCCGGCCCCTGTTCATCCGGCCATGATGCGGATGGCTCCTCCGACGGCGGCTGCGATGACATTGACTCCCAAAGAGATCGTTGGGATATTACGTCGGCATCTTCTGATGATTTTGTTATTTACACTGGCTGGTCTTCTGCTTGGGACTGCCGGATATTTTGCGATGCGCAGGTTTTTTCCCCGATATACGGCGGTAACAGGCATTACAGTTCTGCCTCCGGGAGTATCGGATCCGCGAGCTTTTAATCCAGGCCAGCCGCAAAAAGATCTGTATTACCAGTTCCGTTTTACCATGGCCACCCTGATGAAGCAGCAGGATATGCTGCAGACGCTGATTGCCCAGGATACAATTCGAGAAACCAAATGGTTCAGCCGTTTCCAAAAACGAAGCGCTGATGGCGAGGTCCTTAAGACCGATATTGCCGGAGCGATTAAAGATCTGAATAAAAAACTGGGAGCTGTTGCATCACGCGATCAGGATTTTATTCGGGCGTCAATGAGCTGTGCAGATCCAAAAGAAGCGGCAAGAATCGTCAATGAAATGGTTCGTCTGTTTATAACCGATCAGCGGGAAAAAGCGCGGTTTGGGGTTGCTGAGCAGATGACATCGGAAGAACGGCAGCGGCAGAGTCTTCGGACTGCCCTGAAAACCATCCAGGATCGTCTGGATGGACTTCGCGCCGGAAGCGATTTTGGTCGGCTGAATATTGAAGGGGCTAATTTCCGGGATTACATGGACCAGAAATTAGGTAATTTATATGATGAATTCAGCCGTCTGGAAGCGCAACGCGAACGTCTCATCGTTATTTTGGAAACCGTTAAACGGCGCGCCACCAGTACGGATTATGATCAGGTTGTCCAGCAGGCGGTGGAGCAGGATTTGATCGTGCGGCAGCTGCAAAATTCGATCAACAGCGTCGAGGCGCTGCTGGCTCAACAACTGGCCCGTTTTGGAGAAAATCATCGCCGTGTGATTGAAACGAGACAGACACGAGACCAGTTTAAAAAAGATCTGGATGCAAGGAAAATAGAGATCGCAGAGATTCAGCGGAATTCTCAGTGGCAAGCGGTTCAGGATGAGATGGCAGCCCTGACTCAGCAGTTGGAATCGGTCACACAACAAGTCCAAAAAGCTCGGGATGAATATAAATTAGTGGACAATGAACGTTCCGAATATGCCAAATATGAAATTGAACGAGAAGAAAAACAGTCACAGCTTGAAAAGGCCAACGAGCATTACGAGAGTTTAAAAGCCCTGTATGATGATCCGGAGCTCAGCAAACTCCGCAGTCTGGGCTCAGCTCCGGAACCATTGGAGATCAGCTCCCCGAAATGGGAAATTTATCTTCCAAGCGGTTTTCTTCTTGGTTTGCTGGCAGGCGTTGGCCTTGCATTTGCGGTGGAATTGCTGAATGATCTGGTCCGCACGCCCAGCGATGTGATGCGTCATCTGAAAGTTCCGCTGCTGGGCAGCATTTGTCATGCCGATGACGACGAAGAAATCGAGGGCGTCGATCTCAGTCATGTAGTTCGCCAGGCGCCCTACTCGATTATGAGCGAATGTTATCGACAGTTGCGGACAAATCTGAAACTGTCAGCCGGGGCGGCGGCGCACAAGGTCCTTTTGATCACCAGTCCTGACGCCGGGGACGGAAAAACGACTGTTGCTACAAACCTGGCCAGTACCTTGCTGGCTGAGAATAAAAAGATCCTTTTGATTGACGCCAATTTCAGGCGGCCGGCTACCGGCCAGCTGTTTCCGCGTACTGGAGAAACCGGGGCTCGAATTGAGCATGCGGATTTCGGGCTGAGCAATTATCTGATGGGACAAAGCGCCGATGCTGTGCAGATTATTCGCCCCAGCGGGATTCCAGGCCTTGATATTATTGACAGCGGTCCCTTGCCGTCCAATCCAGCCGAACTGCTGGATGCTCCCCGGATGAAAGAACTGCTGGATTTGTGCAAAGCCCGGTATGACCATGTAATTCTGGACGGGCCGCCTATGCTGGTCAGCGATGCCAAATCTCTGGCCTCCGCTGCGGATGGAACGATTGTGGTCTTTAATTCCGCTTCGACTCGTCGCGGCGCGGCTATGAGAATTTTGCGCGAATTGCAGTCGATTCATGCCAATACGGTAGGAACAGTATTGATGGGTATCAGAAGTCGCAAAGGCGGTTATTTCCAGGAAGTTTATCGCTCCTATCTGGAATATCAGCGAGTACCGGTTCATTCCACCCTTTAAAGCATAAGAAACCCAGACGTTATGGAACGTTTTTTAATTACAGGAGGAGCCGGGTTTATCGGTTCCAATATTTGCCGTCGCCTTGTCCGGGAAGGGGCTTTTGTGCGCGTTGTGGACAATCTCCTGACCGGCAAAAAGAGCAATCTGGCGGATGTGATCGATTCAATCGAGTTCATTGAGGCGGATATGGGAAATGAAGAGGTTGCCCGCAGGTGCATGAAGGATATCGATATTGTCCTTCATCAAGGGGCCTTGCCCTCCGTCCCTCTCAGTGTAGATAATCCGGCGGCTACGCATCGTCATTGCGTGGATGCCACTTTTGCTCTTTTGATGGCCGCCCGTGACGCAAAGATCAAACGATTTGTATATGCGGCCAGTTCTTCAGCTTATGGAGACAGCCCAACTCTGCCCAAAGTTGAGACGATGCCCTCCAATCCGCTGTCCCCGTATGCGGCCGCTAAATTATTTGGAGAGTATTACTGCAGTGTCTTTTCAAAAGTTTTTGGACTGGAAACCATCTCGCTGCGATATTTCAATGTCTTCGGCCCTTATCAGAATCCGAAAAGTCAATATGCGGCGGCTATTCCCGCCTTTGTGGCAAGTATTCTGAACAATCAATCCCCGACCATTTATGGCGACGGCGAGCAGAGTCGAGATTTTACTCATGTTGACAATGTAGTTCACGCCAATCTGCTGGCGGCCCGTGCTGCTCATACATCTGGCGAAGCGATCAATATCGCCTGTGGAGAGCGGATAACGCTCAATAAGGTTGTCCGTCTGATAAATCAATTTCTGGGCAAGGGCGTAAAACCGGTCTATGCTCCTGTGCGGGCCGGAGATGTAAAACATTCTATGGCCTCTATTGAAAAAGCCAAAACACTGATCGGTTATGAACCGGTCATCTCTTTTTCTGAAGGCCTTAACAGGGCTATAGAGTGGTATAAAGAAAACAGCCCGACCTAAAGATGGGCATCCATTCTATTTATTCAATCAAGTTCGGCTGCTTCTGATCGTTTAGACCAGGATTCCATATTGAATCAGGATATCCCGAAGTTGCGTCTTTTGCCCTTCATTTAAGGGGGTCAGGGGCAGTCGGGTTTCCTCTGAGGCCATATTCAGCATATCCATGGCCGCCTTGATAGGGATGGGGTTTGAGGCCAGTCCGAGAAGCGATTTGGCCAACGGGAAAAGTTTTCGATGCCATTTTCGGGCTGAGACGAAATCGCCTTCAAGAATCAGATCCGTCATGGCCTTCACGTCGGCCGGAACGATATTAGCCACAACGCTGATGACCCCCTTGCCGCCGACAGATGCCAGAGGAAGAGTCAGTGAATCATCGCCCGAAAGCAGGGTGATATTGCATAAAGAGAGGATTTCGCTGGCCATATCCAGACTGCCGGTGGCCTCTTTAATGGCGACAATATTTTCAATTTCGGATAACCGAGCCACAGTCTGCGGGGTCAGTCCTGTTCCGCCGCAGCGGCCGGGGATATTATAAAGTACCAGCGGAATATCCACCTCTTCCGCAATGGCCGAAAAGTGCTGATAAAAGCCCTCCTGGGTCGGTTTATTGTAGTAGGGGCAGACCTGCAAAGAGGCATCGGCGCCGACCTTCCGTGCAAACTTGGTCAACTCAATGGCTTCCGCAGTGCTGTTGGAGCCGGATCCGGCGATGACGGGGATTTTTCCGCCGACGGCCTTGACGACCCACTCGACCACTTTTTTATGTTCTTCGTGGCTGAGTGTAGGAGACTCGCCTGTAGTGCCGACAGGAACAATGCCGTCGGTTCCGCTGTTGAGATGAAACTCGACCAGTTCGTCGAGCGTTTCATAATCAACCTGGCCGTTCTGAAACGGCGTAATCAGAGCTACCATACTTCCGCTAAACATTGTTTATCCTTCGCTTAATAAACGGATCATTTCTTCGGCGGCTTGGCGCATACCGACCAGAACGGCACGCGAAACGATACTGTGGCCGATATTGAATTCGCAGAACCCTCCCATCCGGGCCAGTGGTCGGATATTACGGTAGGTCAGGCCATGGCCGGCATGGACAATCAGACCGGCTGCGGAGGCGATGTCTCGTCCGTCCCGAATCCGGTTGAGGGCTTTTTCTGCAGCCGCATCGGTTTTTGCGCTTGCGTAAGGGCCTGTATGCAGTTCCACCGCATCACAGCCGGCCTCGGCTGAGGCAAGGATTTGTTTTTCATCCGGCAGGATAAAGGCGCTGACCAGGATGCCTTTGCGGCGGATTCGTTTGACGATTTGCGTCAATTGTTTTTGCAAGCGTACACAGTCCAGTCCGCCTTCGGTGGTGACTTCCGCTCGAGTTTCGGGAACCAGCGTGACCTGCTGGGGACGGATTGTTTCGGCAAATCGGACGATCGGCTCAGCCAAAGACATTTCCAGATTAAGTTTGCAGGCGACCGTTTCCTTGAGAATTCGAACGTCTCGTTCATTGATATGACGGCGATCCTGACGGAGATGGACGGTAATGCCGTTGGCCCCGGCCAACTCACATTGGACAGCCGCCCAAACGGGGTCTGGTTCATCCGCCCGACGGGCTTGACGGACCGTTGCCACATGGTCGATATTGACATTCAGCAGCGACATAAGATTCTTTCCTGATTCTGATTGATATCGGCATTATAATCAATTGCAGGCAGGGATCAACAAAAACTCGGCAAAGCGAACATTTTCTTGCTATCGGCAGGATCTCTGAATACCATGGCATTTATGGAACTGAAGGGAAAAACGGTCCTGATAACTGGGGCAACAGGTAAAATCGGCAGGGTTCTTGCAGCGGCACTGGCGGTCGAAGGAATGTATAGTATATGTCATTTTCATAAACAAAAGCAAAAGGCGCTGGCGCTTGTTCGGCAGATTGAGCAGCAGGGATATCGGGCAGCGGCGGTACAGGCGGATTTTCAGGAGGAAACCCAGGTCCGGGAAATGTTTCGACAAGCGCAATCTATGGCGCCGATCGATCTGTTGATCCACACGGCCGGACTTTTTTCAAAAACACCGATTGAAGAAGGAAGCGTCTGTTCAGAACGGGCTTTGCTGGGCGTAAACCTGATGGCGCCGCTTCTGCTGACTCATCTTTTTTTTGATTCGCTGAAAAATCGGCAAGGCCCGAATCCGGTAGGTAAAATTCTTTATTTTACGGATGCAGCGGCAATGCGACCGTGGAAAAAATACAGCGTTTATTGTGCCGTCAAGGCAGGATTGTCCGCGGCGGTCAAATCGCTGGCCAAAGAAATGGCTCCGTCAGTCACTGTCAATGCGATAGCTCCGGGGATCATAGAGGGGGCCGATTTAACTTTCCGGGAAAAAGAAAGGCAGATGGCTAAAATCCCAATGGGCCGTTTCGGGACTTTGGATGAAGTGATATTGTCTGTGCTGTTTCTTTTGAAGAATGATTATATAACCGGCCATGTTTTACTGCTGGATGGAGGGCGAATTCTGTAATCTGAAAAGGAGGTTTTTATGAAAATTGCCGGTAGAAAATTGGAGTCATTTAGGATTGAACTAAACAAGTAAACATGGGCGAAAAACCAAAGCATCCCTATACGCTGGCCAATCAAATCACGATCCTGCGGATTCTTTTTATTTTTCCCTTTGTAATCTGTATGCTTTCGGTCCATAACCCGCGCCGGGGAGAGATGATGCGATATATTGCAACGCTGTTTTTTCTTGTGATGAGCATTAGCGATGCAGTGGATGGGTACCTGGCCCGGATGAAAAAACAAACCAGCCGGCTGGGAGCGTTTCTGGATCCGCTGGCCGACAAACTTCTGATCACCTGCGCCTGTATCCTGTTGTCTTTGAAAGAAACCTTGATCGAGGGGTATCGGTTGCCGGGAGCAGTCGTAGTACTGATAATCGGGAAAGATCTTTTGCTGGCTCTTGGATTTGTAATTTCTTATTTATTGACTTATCAGATCCGGATCCTCCCTGTATTTGCTGGAAAAATAGCCACCTTTCTGCAACTGGCGATGGTTTTATGCATTTTAATCAGCCCCGAGATGGAGAGTTGGATCCCCCATTGGAAAATGTGGGTTCGTATTCTGTGGACACTTACGGCAGGGTCGGCGATAGCGGCAGCGATTGTTTACATTTGGGGAGGAATCCGCTATATTGAACAATTTGAAAAAATGGAAAAGGAACAAGCAGATCTATGACTGTTTTTAGCGAGATTCCGGAAATTTTGGAAGACCTGCGGCAGGGCCGGATGATAGTTCTGGTGGACGATGAAGATCGGGAAAATGAAGGTGATCTGGTGGCCGCAGCCGAACGGGTGACGCCGGAGATCATCAATTTTATGGCGACCTACGGGCGGGGGCTGATCTGTCTGCCGCTGACGGAGGAGCATTGCGACCGGCTGGGGCTGCATCCGCAAAGCGCAGAGAACACGGCCCGACTGGGGACGGCCTTTACCGTAAGTATTGATGCGCGGGAAGGAATTACAACCGGAATCAGCGCCGCGGATCGCGCCCATACAATCCTTACAGCCATCGATCCAAAAACCAGGGCGGCGGATCTGGCCAAGCCGGGACATATCTTTCCCCTACGAGCCAGAAACGGAGGGGTGCTGGTGCGCTGCGGACAGACGGAGGGGGCAGTGGACCTGATTCAACTGGCGGGCCTTCAGCCAGCAGGGGTCATTTGCGAGATACTCAATGAAAACGGGACGATGGCCCGACTGCCTGATTTGGAGAAATACTGCAAAAGGCATTCACTGAAGATCACTTCGATCGCCAAACTGATTGAATATCGCCTGCAGAGGGAGCAGCAGGTTCGGCGGGTGGAACATGTGCATCTGCCCACGGATTATGGGGACTTTACGCTGATCGGTTACGAAAGCCCGGGCTGGGCAGAACCGCATCTGGCGCTTTGCAAAGGCGGTATTGGAGAATTGAACGCCCAGGGACAGGTACTCGTGCATGAGGAGCCGGTGCTGATCCGAGTGCATTCAGAATGC